>NZ_JBKJFM010000096.1:0-23643 GCF_046614825.1 Streptomyces nanhaiensis | reverse complement strand
ACGGCGGTGCCGGTCACGCCGTACGGCAGCCGGCCCGCCGGGGGCCGCACCGCCCGGTGTGCCGTGCCCGGCGTGCACGGCGTGACCGGCACCGCCGTACGCGCCCTCGGCGCGCGGGCGTCCTGCGACGGCGGGGCGGGCGTTCCCGGCCGCTCCGGTGACCACGATGAGCATGCGGGATCGGTGCCCGCGCCGCCGCCGGCTCACACGGTGCACTCCGGCATCCGGCGGACACCGGCGGCACCCGGACGGCCCGCCGCGGCCGGCGCTCGGGCGGCCCCGGACGGCCCTGGACGGCGTTCGGGGGACGACCGGTTCCGCCGGTGAGGACTACCGCGTGCGCTGCCGTGCGAGCGCCCGCCCGACGGCTCGCACGCCGTCGGGGAAGGCACCGGGGTTCGGCCCCGAGTAGTTGAGCCGGAGGTAGGCTCCGGTCGGTTCGGCGGGGAACCACTCGCCGCCGGGGGCGACGAGGACTCCGTCGTTCTCGCAGTCACGTACCAGCCGTGCCAGGTCGGTGGTGTCCGGCAGCCGGACCCAGATGTTCAGCCCTCCCTGCGGCACCGCTTCGAGGCGGGCGGCGGGCGCGTGCTCCCGGAGCGACGCGACCAGGAGGTCCCGGCGGGCGGCGAGCTGGTGGCGGAGGTTCCGCAGGTGCGTGCGCCAGGCGGGCTGGGTGACGACGTCGAGCGCGGCGGCCTGGAGGATGCCGCTGACGTACATCGACTCGGCCTGGGCGTCGGCGAGGAGGCGCGTGCGGGCCGGGCCGCGGGCGACGACCCCGGCGATGCGGACGGCCGGGGAGACGCTCTTGGTCAGGGAGCGCAGGTAGACGACGTGCCCGCCGTCGTCCCGGGCGGCGAGCGGTACCGGGTCCGCGCCGATGCCGAAGTCGTGTGCCCAGTCGTCCTCGATCAGGAACGCGCCGTGCCCGCGGACGGTGTCGAGGACCTGACCGGCCAGATCGGGCGACCAGCGGGCTCCGGTGGGATTGGCGAAGTTCGGCTGGGCGTAGAACGCGCGCGCCCCGGTCCGCACGAACGCCCGCGCCAGTTCCTCCGGATCGGGGCCGTGCGCCCCGCTGGGGACGGGCACGACCTGTACTCCCGCCTGCGCGGCGGCCAGGATCGCGCCCCAGTAGGTGGGCGACTCCAGCAGCAGCGGGCGGCCCGCGCCGACGAGGGCGCGGAAGGCGGTGCCCAGCGCACTCTGGCTGCCGGGGAAGACGACGACGTCGCCCGGCGCCGGCGGCGTGGTCCCGGCCGGCGTCGCGGCGCCGAGTTCGGCCGCGAACCACGCCTGGAGTTCCGGCAGTCCCGCGGCCGGGGGGCGGCTGACGGCGGCGTCGCCGCGCGCCGCGCGGGTGAACGCGGCCCGGACGAGGCGTTCGGGCAGCAACTCCCGGTCCGGGTAGCCCGAGTGGAGGGCGATCACGTCGTTCGGGGTGGTGCGCAGTGCCGTGGAGAGCCGCGGTGCGCGGTTCCGCGGCGACCCGAGTGCCGCGGTCTGCCATCCGTAGTCGTTCGGGCGGGCCGTGCGGACCGCGCGGACGAAGGTCCCGACGCCGGGCCGGCTCTCCACCGCTCCCTGCGCCGCCAAGGTGCGCAGCGCCTTCTGGACCGTGACGGGGCTCGCCCCGTACCGGGCGACCAGCGTGCGCGTGGAGGGCAGTCTCGCTCCCGGGGCGGCTGACGCGACCCATGCGCGGAGGTCGGCGGCGATCCGCGAACTGCTATCGTCTTTCATGAAAGACAACAGTAGCGCTACTCTCCTCCAAGCCCCGGTGCTATCGCCGTCCCGCGCCGGTCTCGGGTGGGGGCTGCTCGGGGTCGGGGCGTTCTCGTTCACCGTCCCGTTCACCCGGGCCGCCGTCGGGGGCGGCGGGATGTCACCGCTGTTCGTCGGCTCCGGCCGTGCGGTGATCGCCGCGCTGCTCGCGGCCGCCGTGCTGGCACTCACGCGGCAGCGCCCGCCCCGCGGCACCCAGTGGGTCCGTCTGGCGGTCGTCGCCGGCGGCGTGGTCGTCGGCTTCCCCGTACTGACCTCCTTCGCACTGACCACCGCCTCGGCCGGCCACGGCGCCGTCGTGATCGCGCTCCTGCCGGCCGCGACCGCGGTGATGGCCGTGCTCCGCGGGCACGAACGCCCTCCGGTCCCGTTCTGGGTCATGGCGGCCGTCGGCGCGGTGGCCGCGGTCGTGTTCGCCTCGCTGCGGGGAGGAGGGTCCGGCGGGCTCCACTGGTCCGACCTGCTGCTGCTCGGCGCCGTCGCGGCGGCGGGCACCGGTTACGCGGAAGGCGGGATCCTCGCCCGCGAGCTCGGCGCCTGGCAGACGATCTCCTGGGCACTGGTGCTCTCCGCGCCGCTGATGGCCGCCCTCACCGTCCTGTCGGTCTCGTCGCGTCCTCCGAGCGGCACTGCGGCCGAGTGGTCCGCGTTCGCCTACCTGGGGGTGGTGAGCATGTTCCTCGGGTTCTTCGCCTGGTACCGGGGGCTCGCGATCGGCCCGATGGCACAGGTCGGCCAGGTACAGCTCGTGCAGCCCGTGCTGAGCGTCTGCTGGGCCGCGCTGTTCCTGGGCGAGCGGATCACCTGGCCCACCGTCCTCGGCGGGGTCGCAGTGATCGCCTGCGCGGGCGCCACCGTGCGCACCCGGCCGGGACGTACGGCGGGCGCGCGCTGAACTCCCTGCCGGGCCCGCCCGTTTCGCCGGAGGCCGCGGCGTGCCGTACAGTGGGGGCATCGCCGCGGGGTGGAGCAGCTCGGTAGCTCGCTGGGCTCATAACCCAGAGGTCGCAGGTTCAAATCCTGTCCCCGCTACTGAAGGTTCGGCCCCGGTGCGCTCCGCACCGGGGCCGAATCGCTTCCGTGCCCGCGGGCACCGCGCCGCTACGGGCGGCCGGCGCCGAAGTTCTGGGTCCACCACGGGCCGCCGTCGCCGAAGTGGACGCCGACGCCCAGCTCCTCGAAGGCGCAGTTGAGGATGTTCGCGCGGTGGCCGGGGCTGTTCATCCACGCGTCCATGACCGAGGCGGCGTCCGGCTGCCCCCGGGCTATGTTCTCGCCCAGGTTGCTCCAGGCGTACCCGGCCGCCTCGACCCGGTCGGCCATCGTGGAGCCGTCGGGTCCCGTGTGGGACAGCACGCCGGACGCGGCCATGGTGTCGCTGTAGCCGTCCGCGGCCCGCGTCAGCCGGGCGTTGGCGGTGACCGGGCCGCAACCGGCCGCGGCCCGTTCCTTGTTGACGAGTGCGAGCACCTGCGCCTCCGGCCCGCTGTCCTTCGGCGCCGGATCCGCCCCGGGAGCACCGTCGTGCTCCTTGCCTCCGTTGCCGCCTCCGCTGCCGCCGGACCCCTCGGCGCCTTCGGAACCGGTCTCACGGCCCTGCTCGCCTCCCGCCGTCCTGCCCGTTTCCGTCTCCCCGGCAGAAGCCGGGGCGGGGGCGGAGGCGGAGGGGGCGGCGCCGCGCGCGGGCTTCTCCGGCTCTCCGGTCCTGCCGGCGCCGGGCGAGGCGGACGCGCTCCCCTCCGGGGTGGGCGAGGCGGGGAGGGAGGAGCCGCCGGAGGTCCCGCCCGCCGTGTCGTGTGCGGTGTCGGCCGCGTCCGCCGTCACACGGCCGGCCGGCCCGTCCTGTCCTCCGCCCGCGGCCACGGTGAGGCCGGCGCCCGCCGCCATGGTGGCCGCGCTGAGCGCGAGGGCGATGCCGCGCGCCGGCGGAGTGCCCTTGCGGCGGGCGTGGGAGCGGCGTCGGGAACGGTCGGCTCTGTGGGAGCTCATGCGGGCGTTACCTCGTGGGTCCGTCGGGATCGGCCGGTTTCCGGGGAGGGGTTTGGGTGGGCGCGGTCGCGCCCGCCGGCGGTCCTCCGGGGGTCGGACGAGAGCCTAGGCAGGCCGGCGGCCCGCGGGGCGCCCGGGAAGGGCTTCTTCATGAAGCCCTAAGGAAGCCATGAGGTTCCGCCCGGGTGCGCGGCTCCCGCCGGCGTGGGATCCCGGTGCGGGGCCTGGCGCGGGACGGGTGTACGGCGGCCCGCCCCGCGGGGCCGGATCCTCCCGCACCCGGCAGCGTCGCAGGACGGAAAGCTGCCGCATCGTGTACAGGAAGTCCCGACCGGACGGCGGCAGGATCGCGTCCATGACCGATGCGCGGGAAGTGATCTGCCGCTCCCCCTACAGACGCGCCCTGTGGTTCCTCGCGGCCCTGGGAGCGGCCGGAACGGCTCCGGCGGCCCTGGCCGCGGTGTACACGGCACACCTCGGCGGACCTTGGGAGGCGTGGTCGGGGGTGGCGCTGCTGTCGGCCCTGGCGGGCCTCGCCTCGCTGCGCGGGGCCGTCGCCCGGGTGAGCGCCGACGCCTACGGACTGCACATCCGGACGCTGCTGGGCGAACGGAGCGTTCCGTGGCCCGGCGTCGCCGACCTGCAGGTGCGGCTGAGGCACGAGAGGAACCCCCGGGTCCAGGAGGCCCGCCGTGTCGGCGTGGTGCTGCGCGACGGGCGCAGGCGGCTGCTGCCCCTGCCGAGAAGCTGGTCCCCCGACGACCCGGACTTCGACGCGGCTCTGGAGGCGCTCCGTGCGCTGCACCGCCGTCACGGAAACCCCCGGTCGGTACATCTGCCGGTCGTCTCGTACCACACCGCCGGGCACGGCTGGACCGGGTCGCTGGTCCTGTGCGTGCTGCTGCTCTCGGCGGCGGCCCTGGTGACGGAGTCCGTGTCGGCCACCGCGGCCCGGGAGCGGGCGTGGAGGTCTGCCGTCCCGTGCGCCGCCGGAGTGCCCGCCGAGGAGCGCGGTGAGTGCCTGACCGTCCTGTCGGCCCGGGTCGAGCGGGCCGAGGCCCGGCGGCCCAAGAGGCAGAGCCGGCTGTACTTCTCCGGCGGCCGCCCGATGGAGCGGCTGGAGGTGTCCTACGAGGCCGCCTTGGAGTTCCGGCCCGGTGACCGGGTCGAACTGACGCTGTGGCGGGGCGAGGTGATGGAGGTCGCCGGGGAGCGCCACGTCTGGCGCGAGCACGTCCCCACCCCCGGGAGCACGGCCGTCGTCGCGGCCGTGCTCGCCCTCGCCGCCGGCTGGCCCGGTACGCGGGTGCTGCTGCGGCTGCGCTGGCGGCGGCTGCCCGACGACGAGGTCCTCCCGCCGGAGCTCCCGTTCGCGGGCGCGCTCGCCGGCACGGCCCTGTGGGTGCTGCCGCTGGCCTACTTCCATCCCGCCGGCCCGTTCGGCTCCCCCGCCGGGACCGTGTGGGCGACCGCGGGGTCGCTGGTCACACTGGGCCTGTTCGCCCGGGCGTGGCGCGCCACCCGCGTCCACCCGCCCGGCGGGGCCGCGGGAGCCGGGGAACCGGCCGGAGAGGACGCGGAGGTGTTCCTGGCCGCCCGTTTCCTGGAGCACACCGACTACAACCCGTACTCCTTCGGCACCCATGTCGTCATCGGCGGCGGACCGCCCTCGGTGACGCCCCACTCCGGTCCCGGCCGGTTCGCGGCGAAACCGATCCCGGTGGAGCGGCTCACGCTCAAGGAGGTGCGGCGCGTCCGCGGCGGTGACCGCGAGGCCGTCCCCGGCGACTGGCACATCGCCGAACTCGACGACGCCGGCCGTCCGGTCCGTCTCGCCGCCGCACCCGGCGACCTGGCCCGCATCCTGCGTGAGCTGGAACGCGCGAGGACCGCCGCCGGTGCCACCGGCGCCGCGGAGACCGCGGGCACCGGGGGCACGGCGGGCACATAGGCGTGAGCCCGCGGCGGCCGGGACGGCGCGCGGGGCCAGGGTTCCGGGACCCGGAGCCGGCCGCGGAGATCCGCGGCCTGGAGGAGGCGGGCATTCCCGCCGGCGGGGCCCGGTCCCCCGGCGGCGCGGAGGGCGGCGTGCCCGACGTCACCGTCCTGCCCGCGCCCGTACGGGCGATCGTCGAGCACGCCTACGGTGTCGCCACCGCGGACCTCTTCCTCGTCGCGGCTCCCTTCGCCCTGGTCGCCCTGGTCGCCGTCGTGTTCATCGGGGAGAAGCCGCTGAAGACCACCAGCGGCATGGAACGGCTCGCCGAGGAGGCCGGTGGCACCGGCGCCCGGGGCCGGGAAGGCCCGGAGCGGCGGTCCGTGGACGGTGTTCCGGAGTCCGGTGGGGGGACCGGCAGGGAGCCGGCGGCTCCGGTCGGCTGAGCCCGGCGGAGCCGGCCGGGGGCGGGGGCGCGGCCTGCGGCCCGCTCCCGGTCGGCCCGCGGCCTTCCGGGCACGGTACGGCCGGTGTGCCACCGGCACGGCGGGGTGCCGGCGGGGTGCGGGCGCGGCGGGTCAGAACCCGGCGGCGAGGGTGCGGATGGCGTCCTCCCCGGTCTCCGACCCCGGCTCCGCCTCCGGCCGTGTCCCGATGCCGAGCTTCTCCTTGATCTTCTTCTCGATCTCGTCGGCCAGGTCCGGGTTGTCGCGCAGGAAGTTGCGGGCGTTCTCCTTGCCCTGCCCCAGCTGGTCGCCCTCGTAGGTGTACCAGGCGCCCGACTTGCGGATGAAGCCGTGCTCCACCCCCATGTCGATCAGCCCGCCCTCCCGGCTGATGCCGATGCCGTAGAGGATGTCGAACTCCGCCTGCTTGAACGGCGGGGCCACCTTGTTCTTGACCACCTTCACCCGGGTGCGGTTGCCCACCGCCTCCGTGCCGTCCTTGAGCGTCTCGATCCGGCGGATGTCCAGCCGCACCGAGGCGTAGAACTTCAGCGCCCGGCCACCGGTGGTCGTCTCCGGCGACCCGAACATCACCCCGATCTTCTCGCGGAGCTGGTTGATGAAGACGGTGGTGGTCTTGGACTGGCTGAGCGCGCCGGTGATCTTGCGCAGCGCCTGGCTCATCAGCCGCGCCTGCAGACCCACGTGGGAGTCGCCCATCTCGCCCTCGATCTCCGCGCGCGGCACCAGGGCCGCCACCGAGTCGATCACGATCAGGTCCAGCGCGCCGGAGCGGATGAGCATGTCGGTGATCTCCAGCGCCTGCTCGCCGTTGTCGGGCTGGGACAGGATCAGGGAGTCCACGTCCACGCCCAGCCGCTTGGCGTACTCCGGGTCCAGGGCGTGCTCGGCGTCGACGAAGGCGACCGTGCCGCCCATCCGCTGGGCGTTGGCCACCGCGTGCAGGGTCAGGGTGGTCTTGCCGGAGGACTCCGGCCCGTAGACCTCCACCACCCGGCCGCGCGGCAGGCCGCCCACGCCCAGGGCGACGTCCAGGGCGGTCGACCCGGTCGGGATCACCTCGATGGGATCCCACACCTCGTCGCCCAGGCGCATCACGGCGCCCTTGCCGAACTGCCGTTCAATCTGTGCGAGCGCGGCGTCGAGCGCCTTCTCGCGGTCCTGTTCCTTCACTGGGTCCACCTCGGTGGGGTCGGGTTGCGCCGGCACGGCGGGCGGACCGAAGGGGTCGGTACGGCCGCCCGCCGCCGGGCGCGGGTCCGCGGTCTCGCGGGAGACCGCGGCGGTCAGAAGGGGAGTTCACCCTCCCCGGGGGCGCGCCGCCCGCCGTCGTCCCGGCCGGGCGGGCCGCCGGCCGCCGGTGCGGCGCCGACGCGGTCGCCGGCGGGGACGCTCGTACGCGGACCACCCCCGGTGACCGTCGCGCCGGCGAACCGCAGCGAGGGGCCGACCTCGTCCACCTCGCACTCCACCACGGTGCGCTTCTCGCCCTGGCGGGTCTCGAACGTCCGCTGGCGCAGCCGCCCCTGGACGATGACGCGCATACCGCGCCTGAGGGACTCGGCGACGTGCTCCGCCTCCTGCCGCCAGGCCGAGCAGCGCAGGAACAGCGTCTCGGCGGAGTCCCTCCACTCGTTGCTCCGCCGGTCGAAGGTGCGGGGGGTGGAGGCGACGGTGAAGTGGGTGACCGTGTCTCCGGACGGGGTGGTGCGGATGTCGGGGTCGTCGGTCAGGTTGCCGACGACGGTGATGACGGGCTCACCGGCCATGGGTGGCTCCTCTCGTACGGCGGTGTGCTGAGGGCGCTGCGGGCGCGCGGTGCCGGCGGTCACCGCTCCTCGCCCCGGACCTCGCCCCGCTCCTCGCCGCTGTCGAGGGCGAGCAGCCGGGGCAGGTCGATCTCGCCGGTGCGCCAGGCCCGGGCGACCTGTTCCGTACCGCCGGGCACTGGCCGGAGGCTGAACGAGCGCGGCTCCGCCGGCGGGGCCGTCTCCAGGCCCGGGACCACCTCGCCGGTGTGCGGGTCGGTGGCCGGCCCCGGCCAGGCGGTGAGCCGGGCGGTGAACTGCCTGCGCCAGCTGGGACGCACCCGGACGAGGGTCTCCACCTCGTCCGGGTGGTTCTCGACCACCCAGGTGGTGAAGGCGTCCTCGTCGGCGACCACGATCTCCGGCCTGGGGTCGATGAGCGTGATGGTGGCGATGGGCGTGCCGTCGCGCAGGGTCACCCGTATCGACTTCAGCGCGTACTCCTCGCGGGCCGCGCGCAGTTCGTCGAGGACCTCGCGGCGTGTGGCCTGGTACTGCTCCTCCACCGCGTCGCGCAGCACCTTGAGTACGGCGACCCTGGTCGCGTGCTCCTTGAGGTTCATGCCGCCACGGCTTTCCGCTCGGGCTCTTTCCCGGACTTCCCGGCCTGCCCGGCCTGCCCGGCTTTCCCGGCCTCCTTCCTCGCCTCGGTGCCGCGGCGCACGATGAGGTCGCCCAGTGTGGTGGGCTCCCCCGCCGGGTCCAGGACGGCGGCGGCGAGCAGGTTGTGCCGGCGGGCCTCCTCGTAGAGGGTGCGGAGGTCCTCGTAGGAGGTGTCCGGCGCGGTGGCGGTGGCGAGGTAGTCGGACGCGCTCGGGGTGGGCTTGCCCGCGCTGAGCCAGTCGAGTACGGAGTCGGCGAACTCCGTGCCCGGTTTGCGGATCACCAGTCCGGACAGCGGCTTGGCCCGGGACTTGGAGATCACCAGGGTGTTCTCGTGGTCGAGGTCGCCGACGATGTCGAACTCGTACTCGATGCCCTCCCGCTGCTCGGGCTTGAGCCCGACCTTGCGCGGCACCTTGCGCCCGCGGTCGTCGGTCTCCACGACGTACTCGGTCTTGGTGCGCATGGTGACGATGAGGTGGCCGGGGTAGGCGAGCAGGGCGTCGATCATCGCCCGCTCCATGGGACGGGTCTCCTTCCAGGCGGCGAAGCTGCTGCCCGTCCCGTAGCGTTTCGCGGCGTTGTCGACCTGTTCGAGCACTCCGCCCGCGCCGGACCAGAAGTGCGAGAGCGAGTCGACGATCACGGTGTCGTAGCCCTCGTGGGCGGCCACCGCGAGGACGTCGATGAGCCCGGTGGGCTCGAACGAGGTGAGCTGGAGGGTGTCGAAGGCGAACTCGTCGGCGTACTTGGACGCGCTGCCGTGCTCGGTGTCGATGAGGGCCACCCGCTCGCCGAGCGCGGTGCCGGTGATGAGCGCCGTGTAGGTCTTGCCCGATCCGGTCGGTCCGGTGAGCGCGATGCGGGCCTTGGCCTGCTCCTTGGTGGCGGGGGTGAAGGTGAAGGTGTTCACGCCATTTCTCCTCTGGCGCATCCGACGGCGGTTCGGGGTGGGCTCGGGGGTGGCGGGACGCGGTCCCGGCCCGGCGAGACGTGCACCCACGCGGCCGAAGCTTCAGTTCGAATCCATGTTCGAAATCTGTCCTGGGTCACAGAGTAGGCCCGATATATCGACAAATCAACACTTGCCGGAGGGGGATCCCCGGGGGTGGTCGCGCCCGGTCCACCACCGCCCCCGGACCGCCGCACACGACCTGCGAACGCGGCGCCCCGGAACGCTCCAATCCCCTTTGACCAGGCCTTTTGTCAGTGGTCCGGAGTAGAATCGGGGGTAGATCGAGACGGCCGGACGACCACCCCAGGAGGAAGCCGATGGCCTCTGCCGCGCTCGCCGCCGAGCACCGTTCGAAGGCCCCGACCACACCCGCCCCCACCGCGCTGACGACCCTGACCACCCTGCCGAAGAAGCCGCTCCCGGCCGGCCGGCCCCGCGAGTGGTACGTCTCGCACAACCGCCGGCTGAAGGCCATGCGCCTGGCCATAGCCCTGCTCGACACCGGCGTCCACCGCCCGGAGCAGGCTTCCGACCGCAGGATCCGCACCACGGCCGAGCAGATCGGCGTCCGCCCGCCCTCCAGGGCGACCTGCGGCATGGTCCGCTCCCTGATCCGCCACGGCGACCGCTGACCGGGACGGGCACCGTCGCACGAGTGCGGCGCCGGTGACGGACAAAGGGTCCCGGCGCGCGCCTTCGCGGGTGCGCGCCGGGACCCTCCGGCCTCGGGGGCGCCGGTTCCGGCCCTCACCGTGTGCGTGCGGGCAGGGGCCGGCGCCGGGGAGGGGCTCCCCCCTCCCCCGTGCGTCAGTCCACGGTCATCACATTGCGCGGCACCCCGGCCGACCGGGCGAACGCCCCGCCGAAGTCGCTTTCGACCTCCGCCTTCTCCGCCGCGTTCGGGTAGGGGTTGGTGCACGCGACCCCGGCGGTGGAACCGGACATCAGGCTCGAGCAGGGGCCGGGCTTGCGGTCCGGCAGGCCCAGGATGTGGCCCAGTTCGTGGGAGGAGATGCGAACGGTGTTGTAGCCCTGGGTGACGGCCTGACGGCCGATGTAGACGGTCCCGTTGCCCAGCGAGGAGGTGTAGGCGCGGGGCCAGCCGTTGTCGGCGAGGATCCGGATGTTGGCGCGCTGCCCGGCCGCCACCGGCCGCAGTTCGACGGCGTCGACACTCTCGTTCCAGATCGCCGCGCCCCGGTCGACCGCGGCCCTGAACTCCGCGGCCGCGCTCGCGTCGTAGGTGAGGATCCGCGGGGCGAGGGTGCGGTCCTCGGCGGCGGGGGCGGCCGGCGCGGCGGCGGCCTGGCCGCCGGCCAGTGCGAAGGTGACCGCCAGTGCCGCGGTGAAGCCGCGGACGAGTGTGCGGACGTGCATGGTCGTCCTCCTTGTGGGGGGTTAGGCGTGCTCATGACACGCTGCAAGCTCACTGCCCAGCCGCGGCGCGCCCCAATCCGTCAATCGGCGCGGCCCGCTCTCCTCCCGGGGCCGTACCGCACGAGACCTCCCCCGGGCCCGGTCATCCGGCCGTGCGGTCGCCGGAAGTACGTGCATCGCACGGGGTCCTCAGGGCAGAGTGGCCGTTGCGGTACCGGGTCCGGCGCCCGGTATCCGGTACCCGGACGGAGGCGGCGGTGCGGTTCCCCGACATGTCACACGGTGCGCGTCTGGCCGCCCACGGCGCCGTCTCCACCGCCCTGGCCCTGTGCGGCGACCGCGAGCTGCACGGACTGGTGGACACGGCCGCACCGCTCGGTGCCGGCATCGGCGGGAAGTCGGCCCTGCTGGAGGTCGCCGGAGTCCCGGTGTTCGTCAAACGCGTGCCGCTGACCGACCTGGAGCGGCGGCCGGAGAACGTCCGGTCCACGGCGAACCTGTTCGAACTGCCGCTGTTCTGCCAGTACGGCGTCGGCGCCATCGGCGGGCCGGGCTTCGGGGCCTGGAGAGAGCTCGCCGTGCACACCATGACGACGAACTGGGTGCTCACCGGGGAGCACGAGGGCTTCCCCCTGATGCACCACTGGCGGGTGCTGCCGGACTCGACGCCGCTGCCCGAGGAGCTGGCCGACGTGGAACGGGCCGTCGCCTACTGGGGCGGCGCGCCGCAGGTGCGCCACCGGATCGAGGCCCTCCGGGAGTCCTCGGCGAGCCTCACGCTGTTCCTGGAGTACATCCCGCAGAACCTGCACCAGTGGCTGGGCGAGCGGGTGGCCGCCGGCGGCCGGGCCGCCGACCGGGCCTGCGCGATGGTGGAGGAGGGCCTGGAAGCCGGTGTCTCGTTCATGAACGGCCGCGGTCTGCTGCACTTCGACGCCCACTTCGAGAACATCCTGACCGACGGGCGGCGCCTGTACTTCACCGACTACGGTCTCGCCCTCTCCTCCCGGTTCCGGTTGTCCCGGGAGGAGCTCGCCTTCTTCGAACGGCACCGGGGCTACGACCGCTGCTACACGGCCGGTTACCTGGTCAACTGGCTGGTCGCCGCCCTGCACGGACACGGGAGGGAGGAGCGCGAGGCACAGGTGCGCGCATACGCCCGGGGCGAGCGCCCCACCGCGGTCCCGGCGACGGCGGCGGCGATCCTCACCCGCCACTCACCGCTCGCCGCGGTGATGGCGGACTTCTTCCGCGGGTTCCGGCACCGCAGCAGGCAGACCCCGTATCCGCTGGAGGAGATCCACCGGGTCGGCGGGCAGTGCGCCCCGCCCACCGGCCGGGGCGCGTGAACCCGGCGCCGTTCGCGGCCCCGGCCGGTGACGGAACCGGCCGGGTGACGGAACCGGCCGCCGTGGGCCGGTGCCGCCGACCGGCCGCGGGGCGGCGACGGGGAGTCAGCTCGCCCAGACCTCGGCCTCGTCGGCCGGGACGGTGGTGGCCAGACCCAGCTCCTTGCGGGCGGCGACCGTGTCGTTCGGGTCCAGGCCGGTGAAGGCCGGGTCGTAGGCGACGTAGAACGCATCGGCGTCGCCCGCCTTAGCGGCGTCCTTCCAGTGACCGGCGGTCTTCTCCAGCCGGGAGCGGAGCTTGCCGGCCTCCGTCCCCTCGATGCCCCGCAGGCCGTCCAGGTGCGCGTCGAGAGCGGTGGCGACGGCGTCGGCCTGCGCCTTGTAGCCCTCGAGGTCCTCCTCGACGCTCTCCGCCTCGGGCTGGTTCGCCCACAGGGCGTCGTAGACGGCGTTCGCGCCGTTGAGATAGGCCTTCTGCTCCGGCTTGAGCGACTTCGCGCCGGCCTTGAGCGAGCCGGTGAACTCGCCCGACTCCTTGGTGTAGGTGCAGCTCACGGCGCGGTCGCCGGTGGCCCAGCTCTCCGCGGTGGGGGTGTAGTAGGAGAGGCCGACCCCCTCGGGCAGGGCCCAGGTGTCCGGGGCGAACTCGCCGGCCTCGGCCGGGCAGCGCTCGTCGGCGATCGCCGTGACCGCCTCGTCGCCGGGGAACTCGCCCTTCTCCTCGATGTCGAACTCGCCGACGACCTGGCCCCGGTGCGGCTCGTCGCACGGCACGAGTTCGATGGCGAGCGCCTCGCCCTCGATCTTGTCGCTGTTCGGGTTGTAGCAGTCCCCGGTGGAGAGCGAGAACACCGACCGCTGGCGGGCCACCTTCGTCGCGCCGTTCTTGGCACTGTCGACGACGTCGGAGCACCCCGCGGCCCCGATCGCGAGCAGGGCGACGGCGGCGGATATGCCGCGCGGGGAGCGGAACGGCGCACGGATTGTCATGACGCGTACATCCTCTTGGGAAAATTCGTGAATGGTGCGCGCATCCTATGTCATCGTCATGACAAGTCCGCACGGAGTTTCCCAGGTGGGGACGGTTCCGGGAGCGCCAGCGGCGGCGCGCCGGACCGCCGGATACGCCCCGTCAGTGCGCGCCGGCCCGGCGCACCGCCGCGGTCGCCTTCCGGGCCGCCACCAGGACCGGGTCCCACAGCGGGGAGAACGGCGGCGCGTATCCCAGGTCCAGGAACGTCATCTGCTCGACCGTCATCGACGCGGACAGGGCGACCGCGGCCACGTCGACGCGTTTGCCCGCGCCCTCGCGTCCGACGATCTGCACACCCAGCAGGCGGCCCGTGCGGTGCTCGGCGAGCATCTTCACATGCATCGGCGCGGCTCCCGGGTAGTAGCCGGCGCGGCTGGTCGACTCGATCGTCGCGGTCACGAACCGCAGTCCCGCGGACCTGGCCTGGCTCTCCAGCAGGCCGGTGCGGGCGATCTCCAGGTCGCAGACCTTGCTGACGGCCGTGCCGACGACGCCGGGGAAGGTGGCGTAGCCGCCGCCGATGTTGGTGCCGATGACCTGGCCGTGCTTGTTGGCGTGCGTGCCCAGCGCGATGTGTCGCTCCAGGCCGGAGACGATGTCGAGGACCTCGACGCAGTCACCGCCCGCCCAGACGTTCTCCCGCCCCCGCACCCGCATCGCCAGGTCGGTGAGCAGGCCGCCGGACTCCCCCAGCGGCAGTCCCGCGTCGCGTGCGAGCCCGGTCTCGGGCCGTACGCCCAGCCCGAGGACCACGAGGTCGGCCTCGTACTCGGCGTCCTCGGTGGCGACCGCCCGCACCCGGCCGTCCGCACCGGTGCGGACGGCGGTGACGGCGGCTCCGGTGACCGTCTCGATGCCCATACGGCACATCGCCTCGCGCACGAGTCCGCCCATGTCGGGGTCGAGCGTGGTCATCGGCTCCTCGGCCCGGTCCAGCACCGTGACCCGGTAACCGCGGCGGATCAGCGCCTCGGCCATCTCCACGCCGATGTAGCCGGCGCCGACCACGACCGCCCGGCGCCGGGTGCTCGCCGCCTCGGTCCGCTCCAGGGCCTCCAGCAGGGCCCTGCCGTCGTCCATGGTCTGCACCCCGTGCACGCCCGGCGCGTCGATGCCCGGCAGACCGGGGCGCAGGGGGCGGGCGCCGGTGGCGATGACCAGGTGGTCGTAGCCCAGCCACTGCCCGGCGCCGCCGCCGCCGTCGCGGACGCGGACGCGGCAGCCGTCCGGGTCGAGTTCGGTGACCTCGGTGTGCAGCCGCAGGTCGATGTCCCGCTCGCGGTGCTGCTCGGGTGTCCGTGCGATCAGGTCTCCGGCGGCCGCGACGTCTCCCCCGATCCAGTAGGGGATGCCGCAGGCGGAGTAGGAGGTGTAGCCGCCCCGTTCGAGGGCGATGATCTCCAGTTCCCCCGGCCGCTTCAGCCTGCGTGCCTGGGAGGCGGCCGACATGCCCGTCGCGTTGCCTCCGATGACCACCATGCGCTGCGCGGTCGCCATGGCGTGTACTCCCTTCACCGTGTCGGGCGCGGGTCGGCCCTGGCCTCCGTATGCCCACGCTACGCTCCGCCACCGTCACCGTCCGGCCTCGCCGGCGCCTGTCCGCCGGCGAGGCGTGGTGCCGCTGATGCCGGGTCACGACGCGTTCTTGTCGGCGTGTTCTGGGCCGCTCGGGGCATCGGGCAGTGCCAAGCGGCTGCAGTGCCCCCTGCTTCGGGTCAACACGTGTGGCGGTTCCCGACATATCACCCATAGCTTCGAGTCATGACGAAACGACAGCTCACTCGCCTCGGATGGGCCGCGGTCGCCGCGGCCTCGGGCCTGGCCGCCACCCCGCCGGCCGCCGCCCAGGACACGCACCAGGTCCGTCCGGGGGAATCGATCCAGCAGGCCGTGGACGCCGCGAGGCCCGGGGACACGGTCGTCCTCGCCCCCGGCACCTTCCGGGAGAGCGTCCGGATCACCACCTCCGGCCTGACCCTGCGGGGTTCGGGCCCGGACACCGTCCTGATGCCGCCGGCCGGGAACACCGGGAGCGCCGGGAACGACTGCGCCCGCCAGGGCCACGGGATCTGCGTGTCCGGAACGGAGGAGCAGCCCGTCACCGACGCCACCGTGACCTCGCTGAGCCTGCGCGGCTTCGAGCAGAACGGACTGTGGGCCTCCCACACCGACCGGCTGAGCGTGCGGCACGTGACGGCCGAGAAGAACGGGAAGTGGGGCATCGCCCAGCAGCGCTCCACCCGGTCGGACATCAGCTACAACACCGCCCGCGGCAACGGCGACGCCGGGCTGCTGCTGTCGAACACCGTGGAGAGGGAGAAGGGCGCCGCCGACTCCGGCGGTACGGTCGTCCGCGAGAACCACCTGCTGGACAACCGCATCGGCGTCACCGTCAGGCGGCTGCGCAACCTCGTCGTCAGGAACAACGAGATGGCCGGGAACTGCGCGGCCATGTTCGTGGTCGGGGACGAGACCAAACCCCGGGCCGGGGCGCTGACGGTCTTCCGCAACGACGTCCACTCCAACAACAAGCACTGCCCTGCGACGCCCCGTCTGCCGTTCCTCCAGGGTTCCGGGATCGTCCTCACCGGTGCGGAGGACACGCTGGTGGCCGAGAACCTGGTCGAGGACAACGTGGGCTCCTCGCCCCTGTCGGGCGGCATCGTGCTGTTCAAGAGCTTCGTGGGGGCCCGCAACGAGAACAACCTGATCGAGGACAACATCGTGCGCGACAACGGGGCGGCCGATCTGGCCGACCGCGGCGCGGGCACGGGCAACGTCTTCCGGGACAACATGTGCCAGGACTACCGGCCCGAGGAGCTGTGCTGACCGTCTGACGGACCCGGTGGCCGACGGCCCGGCCGCTCCCCGGAAGGGAGCGGCCGGGCCGCTCCCTTCCGGGGAGCGGGCGTCAGTGCCCCGGGGCGACGCCGGCGTCCAGGAGGGGGCCCAGTTCCCGGGCCACGGTCTCCAGGGCGCGTACGTCGCGCTCGGCCCTGGCGATCACGATCGCCCCCTCCAGCGCACTGATCATCAGGGTCGCCAGCGAGGCGGCCCGCCAAGCCGGCACGCCCATCTCCGTCAGCGCCCGGGCCACCGGGCGGTTCCACGCGGCGAACGCGGCCGCGGCGGCCTCCCTGGTGGACTCCGCGGAGCCGGCGCGGTCCACCGTCGCGGCGACCACGGGGCAGCCCGTCGCGAATCCGGCCGACCGGTACTCGTCGGTCCACTGACGCACCATCGCGCCGAACAGGCGGCTCGGCGACGGCTCGGGCATCTCGGCCAGGAACCGGGCCACGCGCTCGGCCGCGTAGCGGCCGGCCCACTCCACCGCCTCGTTGACCAGCTGCTCCTTGCCTCCGGGGAAGTAGTGCCGCAGCGACCCCCTCGGGGCCCGGGCATGCGCGACGATGTCGCGCAGACCGGTCGCGGAGACCCCGTCGCGCCGGATGAGCTGGGCCGCGCTGAAGACCATCCGCTCGCGCGGCCCCCGCCGGGAAACCGCCATCGCCGACCTCCGATCCCCTGGCGCACCGGGCGGGCGGCACCCGCCCCGCCGTCCGGCCAGCTTATCGGTGCCGCCCCGACCGCCCGGTGCGGGAGGAGTCCGCCGCACCACCTCCCGGACCGGCGCGCGCCTCGTGCTATGACACACGTCATAACGCCGCTACTATGACGGCTGTCATAGACGACGGGACCGGTGGGACCGGCGGGCCGGTGGAGGCCGCGGTCCTCCGGCCGGAAGGGCGGCGCGGGGTGGACGTGGGTTTCATCGGCCTGGGCGTCATGGGGCGGCCCATGGCGCTGAATCTGGCCCGTGCCGGGGCGGCACCGGTCGTCTGGAACCGCACCGCCGCCAGGAGCGAACCGCTGCGCGCGGCCGGGGCCGAGGTGGCGGAGAGCCCCTCGGAGGTCTTCGAACGCGCCGGCACCGTCTTCCTGATGCTGGCCGACGAGGCGGCGACCGACGCCGTACTGGGCCGCGGCACACCGGACTTCGCCCCGCACGTCGCCGGGCGCACGGTCGTGCACATGGGGACGACGTCCCCCCACTACTCGCGCGGTCTGGAGGCCGACGTCCGCGCGGCCGGCGGCGGTTACGTCGAGGCGCCCGTATCCGGCTCGCGCGTGCCCGCCGAGAGGGGGGAGCTGGTGGCGATGGTGGCCGGGGAGCCGGCGGTCGTGGAGCCGGTACGCCCGCTGCTGCGGCCGATGTGCCGGGAGGTGTTCGTGTGCGGACCGGCCCCGAACGCGCTGCTGACGAAGCTCTCGGTGAACCTGTTCCTGATCACCATGGTCACCGGCCTCACCGAGGCGTTCCACTTCGCCGACCGCCACGGCCTGGACCGGCGGCTGTTCCTGGACGTGCTCGACGCCGGACCGATGGCCAGCGGCGTCTCGCGCATGAAGGCGCCCAAACTGCTGGCGCGCGACTTCGACGTCCAGGCCGCCGCCCTGGACGTCCTGAAGAACAACCGGCTGATCTTCGAGGCGGCCCGGGAGGCCGGCCTGGCCTCTCCCCTGCTGGACGTCTGCCACACCCTCTTCGGCGAGACGGTCGCCCTGGGGCACGGCGACCGCGACATGGTGGCCGTGCTGCACGCGATCGAGGCCAGGACCGGCCAAGTCCGGCCGCCCGCCCTCTGAGGCCCTCCGGGAGGACGGCGGCCCGTCCCGCTCCGGGCCGTCCCGCTCCGGACGGGACGGCCCGGAGCGGGACGGGTGCTTCAGCGCGGAGGCCGCCGGCGGCCGCTCCTGGCAGCCGCCAGCAGTTCGGGGACGGTGGCCAGCTTCTCCCGGGGCCGGCCGGCCCGGAGCCCGCGGGCCACCTCCACCCGGTCGATCGCGGCCTGGCCGCGGGCGTCGACCAGACGGCGGTTGCGGCCTCTCACCAGCCGGCGGAAGGCCTTCGCGCCGTGCTCGGGCGCGGGCAGCAGGCCGCCGAGCGCGTCGGCGAGCAGGGTGCCGACCGTCTCGGCCGCGCAGGCGCGGTTGGCCCCGATGCCTCCCGAGGGCCCGCGTTTGATCCAGCCCACGACATACGTCCCAGGCCGCCCGGTCACGCGCCCGCCCTCGTGCGGGACGGTGCCGGCCGCCTCGTCGAAGGGCAGCCCGGGGACCGGTGCGCCGCGGTAGCCGGCCGCCCGCACCACCAGGCCGGCCGGTATCTCCACCTCACCCCGCGCCGCCGTGGCGCGCACCGCCCGTACGCGCCCGTCGCCGAGCACCTCCACCGGCGCGCTGTGGAAGCGCAGCACGATGCGCCGGCCCGGTCCGGGAGGGAGGGACCAGTCCACCGCCTGCCGGGTGACGCCCCGCAGCACCGCGGCCTTGTCCCCCGGCCCGGCCGTGTCGATGCTCCCCGCGATGCGCGGGTCGTGGTCGTCCACGACCAGTTCCACACCGGGCAGGTGCTTCAGGGCGAGCAGTTCCGGCCTGGTGTACGCCGCCTCCGCCGGACCCCGGCGTCCGAGGAGGACCACCTCGCGCACCTTCCCGGCGCGCAGCGCGCCGAGCGCGTGGGCGGCGATGTCGGTGCCGGCCAGCTCCTCCGGACCGGCCGTCAGGATCCGGGCGGCGTCGAGGGCGACGTTGCCGTTGCCGACCACGACCACCCGCTCCGCGGACGGGTCGACGGCGTCCGGGGCGGTCTCCGGATGGGCGTTGTACCAGGCCACCAGCGTGGCCGCGGAGATGCTCCCGGGCAGGTCCTCGCCCGGGATCCCCAGGCGGCGGTCGGCGCGGGCCCCGACGGCGTAGACGACCGCGTCGTGGTGTGCGGCGAGTTCCTCCGCCGTGACGTCCGCGCCCACCTCCAGGCCCAGGTACATCCGGACCCGCGGGTGCGCGTACAGCCTCGCGAAGGTGTCCCCGACCCCCTTGGTCCCCGGGTGGTCGGGGGCCACTCCGTAGCGCACGAGGCCGCCGGCCACCGGCATCCGGTCGATCAGGGTCACTTCGGCGCCCGTGTGGAGCAGCAGGTCCTCGGCGGCGTACATGCCGGCCGGGCCGGTGCCGACGACCGCGATCCGCAGCGGCGCGAAGTCGGAGGGCAGGGTGCGCTCGAACACCGGCCTGCCCCACGCGTGGAAGTTGGGTCCGTGGTCGGCGGGTCCGGAATCCGGTCCGCCGTCCGCTCCGTCCGCGCGGTCCGCTCCGTCCGCTCCGTCCGCTCCGTGCTCGAAGTACGCCGCGTTGAGGGCGGCGTACTCCCGCTGCGCCCCGGAGAGCCGGTCCTCCGGGAGGATCGCGTCCACCGGGCAGGCGTCCGCGCAGGCGCCGCAGTCGATGCACGCCCTGGGGTCGACGTACAGCATCTCCGTGCTGCCGAAGTCCCTCTCCTGCGGGGTGGGGTGGATGCAGTTGACCGGGCAGACGGCGACGCAGGTGGCGTCGCCGCAGCAGTTCTGGGTGATGACGTGGGTCATGTCGCGGCCCGTCCGGCTCAGATGAGGTTGGCGCGCTTGTAGAACACCAGCGCCGGCTTCGTCAGCAGACCGGCGGAGGCGAGGAACTCCATCAGGCCCGAGCAGCTGGAGCGCATCATCGCCCTGTGGTGCTCGTTGGTCCTCGCCTCCCGCACCGCGCGCTTCTCGTCGAGCCCGGCGTTGGCGTACACCTTCCGGTTCACCATGCTGGTGACGATGACGTAGGCAGCGATCGCGATCACCAGGGCGTGGATCCGGCGGCGCAGCCGGCCGGCGCCCGCCAGGCGCTTGCGCGTCTCGTCGCGGGCGAACTTCATGTGCCGGGACTCCTCGACGACATGGATGTTGTTGATGGTGCGGACGAACGGCACGACCCGCTCGTCGCGCATCCAGTCGCGCTGCATGACGTCGAGGACCTCCTCGGCGACCAGGATCGCCGCGTACGCCGCCTCGCCGAACGCCAGCGTCTTGAACGCCCGCCCGAGCTCGAACGCGATCCGGTGCGGCCGGTACGGCGGGGCGCCCAGTTTCCGGGCCCCGCGGGCGAACATGATGGAGTGCCGGCACTCCTCGGCGATCTCGGTCAGCGCCCACTGGAACTCGGCGCTGGTGGGGTCCTTGGAGTAGATGTCGCGCAGCACCATCTGCTGGAGGATCATCTCGAACCAGATGCCGGTGCTGGCCACCGAGGCGGCCTCCTGCCGCGTCAGCTCCTTGCGCTGCTCCTCGGTCAGCTCGTCCCAGTACGGGGTGCCGTAGAGGGTGCTCCACTCGGGGCTGGCGCCGTGGAAGTCCTTGTCCAGCGGCGTCTCCCAGTCCACCTCCACGGCCGGGTCGTAGGCCAGCCTGGCCGCCGAGTCGAGCAGCCGGCGGGCGACGTCCTGCTCGTCGCCCCGGTCGCGTTCCGCCGGCCGCCCTGCCGCCTGCCCCGTGGGCTGTCCCGTCGGTCGAACGATGCCCGTGCTGCTCGCCATGTGCGCTCCTCGAACCGTGTGCGACGTTCCATGTCCGCCCGCTGCGCCGGGGACGGCCGCGGTGCCGCCGGTCCGCTTCCGCGTCCCGCGGCTTCCGAGGAGGCGCCCCCACGTTTGTTAGACAGAATGTAAATCAAGGGGCACCGCAAAGGCTACCCCCGGTAACGGCTCCAAGGCCCCCGCGCGGGCGGCCTCCGAATCGGGGCCCCGGCTTCCCGGGCTTCCCGCCCCGAGCCCGGATGGACGCTCCGGCGTGCGCGAAAGGCGGGCCGGCGCCCACCGCGCGGGCGCCCGTGACATCCATCACACCGCATATCGGTACTACGCCCACCGGATAGTAGATGACACCCGTCGGACATAGGCGACTTGTCCCGCTCGTCACGGACATACCGCACACCCGGCCCGGAGGCCCCTGCCCTGCTGCGCACACTCCTGCGTGCGCGGCGGCGCGGAACGGTTCCTGACGGGGCGGCACACCGGCGCACCGCCCCCGGCGCCCGTTCCGGCATGGCCCCGCGCAGCCCGCAAGGGCTTCGGGGACCTACGAGCCGGCGTAGTACCAGCGCTCGTTGCCCCGCCCGGGCGGCGATCCCGACAATGACGGCCCGCACCACGTTCCCGCAGATCAGAGGCGGGTGCTGGGCGAATCGGCCAGAACCCGGGGGGATTCGGCGATACGACGATTGGGGTCACACATGAGCAAGCACCGCAGAACGAGGCGCTACCGGAAGATATCCGTCGCGGCCCTCGCCGTGGCCGCCCTGGGAGTACCCACCGCGGCCCTGGCGTGCGTGGACCGGCCGGCGACCGCCGACGACCGCTCCCGCTCCTGGCAGAACCGCTACTCCGAGGACCGTGCCCAATCCTGGCAGGGCCGGTACGCCGACGGCCGGTCGCCCGCGTCCACACGGACCTCGCGGTCCACGCCGCAGAAGACCCGTACGCCCGGCACCTCCCCGAGCACCTCCCCCGCCCCCCGCACCTCCGCCCCCTCCGCACCCGCACCGGCCAACGACGTCGCGGCCCGCGTCGTGGCGCTCGTCAACAGCGAGCGCGCCAAGGCGGGATGCGCTCCTGTGAGGACGAACGAGAAGCTGGCCCAGGCCGCCCGGGCCCACAGCCGGGACATGGCAGAGCACCGCAACATGTCCCACACCGGCTCCGACGGCTCCGGCCCCGGGGACCGGATCACGAGGGCCGGCTACGAGTGGAGGACCTACGGCGAGAACGTCGCCCACGGCTACCGGACCCCCGAGAGCGTGATGAACGCCTGGATGTCCAGCCCCGGCCACAAGCGCAACATCCTCAACTGCTCGTTCGAGGAGATCGGCGTCGGCCTGGCACAGCCCGGCGACTACTGGACGCAGGCCTTCGGCACCGCCCGATAAGGGCGGGGTGCGCCGGCAGGTCCCTGCCGCTCCTCACCGGCACCGGCCTGCGGGCCGCCGCCTCTCCGCCGTGCGGAGGCGGCGGCCCGCAGGCGTCCGGATCACTTGTGGAAGGTGATGTATCCGTTGCCGTCGGGGTCGGACCCGCTCCTGGTGTAGGAGTGCACGTCCGAGCGGCTGCCGGAGGGCTTGTACAGGTAGATCGTGTCGCGGTCGTTGTTCCACATGAAGTTGCAGTTGTCCCGGTAGACCACGTTGTACTTGTCGGAGTCGCTGCCGTGACCGCCGCGGAGCCTGATGTAGTCGCCGGGCTGGAGGTAGTGGTTCGCCGTGAAGGCGAAGCGGTTGCCGGCGGCGTCCTTGACGACGTAGCCCCTGAGGTTGACGGTCGCGGAGGACGAGTAGTTCTTGATCGTCAGGTACTCCTCGTCGGTGTTCCCGGTGGAGCAGTTGTTGGAGTCCCGGCCGGGGGCGTCGTACTGGACGCCCCGGATCTTCAGCGCCGAGCTGTACTCGGCGGCCTGGGCCGGAACGGCGGTGAGGACGGCCAGCGCGCCGGCGGTGGCGGCCACGGCTATGACTGGGCGCTTGCGCAAGGGAGTTCTCCTCCACGTCGTGCGGAAATCGTGCTGCACGTGGAGGACTTGCGAAGAAGCCCTTCGGTTGCACCGTAAACAAGATTTTTCGCCCACGGCCCACGGCCCACAGGCCGACCCGCCGCCCGCCGCCCGACCTCACAACCCCGCCGGTGTCACGCCCCGCCCGCTCCGGCGGCGGCGCAGGCGGGGTGGCCCCAGCCGTCGGGGTTCTTCGCGATCGTCTCGCCCTTCGCGTACGGCCGGCCGCAGCGGCACCGGCCCGGGAAGCGGGCCTTGAGCGATCTCCCGGAGGATCCGCCCGGCCCGGGCTTCCGCGCGGGCCTCGCCCCCGCGGGGCGGGAACGCCCTCCGGCGGTGGCGGCGCCGGGCTCGGGCGGCGGCAGGTCGTCCCCCGCCGCGGAGCCGATCGGCCGCTGGGTACGGGCGCTGTGGCTCGCGGCGCGGTCGGCGGCGTCGTTGAGCCGGTCGCCGTCCGCCCGGTGGGCCGGGGTGTGGACGAACTCGACGTCCCGTCCGGACAGCAGCTCGTCGATGCGCACCACCAGGTCCCGGTTGGCCACCGGTGTGCCGGCCGAGGTCTTCCACCCCTTGCGGCGCCAGCCCGGCAGCCAGGTGGTGACCGCCTTCATCGCGTACTGGGAGTCCATCCGCACCTGTGCCGGCACGGCCGGGTCCAGGACCTGGAGCAGTCTCTCCAGCGCGGTCAGCTCCGCCACGTTGTTGGTCGCCCGGCCCAGCGGGCCGGCCTCCCAGCGCTCCACATCACCGTCCGCACCGGCGATGACCCATGCCCAGGCCGCGGGCCCGGGGTTTCCCTTCGACGCGCCGTCGCATGCGGCGATGATCCGTTCCAGCACCCTGCGATCCTGCCATCCCCGCGCCGTGGCCGCGGCCACCGGCCCGGAGGCGGCGGCCACGGCGGCCCGCCACGTGCGCGCGGAAGCCGGCC
>NZ_JBKJFM010000095.1:0-23755 GCF_046614825.1 Streptomyces nanhaiensis | reverse complement strand
GCGTCCGCCCGCCGCGTGGCGTGCCGCCGCCCGCCCGGCCGGCTTCGCGCCGTCCGCCGCGCCGCCTCTCGCGCCGTCCCCGGCGCCGTCCTTGGCCGTACCGCCGTCCTCCGGACGCCTTCTGCGCTGCCGGGGCACCTCGCCGCGCGGCGGGGCCGACCGGCGGCCGGCGCGGGACGTGGGCTCGCCGGACGGCGAGGACGGGCGCGGGGAGGGTGACGGTCGCGCAGCGGGGGCCGTCGGTCGCAGCTTGTAGTCGCCCGTCTCCGGGTCGAACACCCACTGGTCTGCGGGATCGATGTCCCCAGCCCGCCCACGGCTTTGCGCGTCCACGGTTGCCTGAGTCCTCCGTCGTGCCACGCAGCGCCTTCCCTGTCAGGCATCAGGCGCTCGGTCGGTCTCCAGCGGTGCGCAGCGGCCACGGGCGAGCGCACCGGATTGCTCACACTATCTGCCGCGGCCCGTCGTCAAGCACCCCCGCAGGCAGGTTACTTTCTTCCTCAAACAGACATTCCATTCCAATCCCCAGGGGCGATCCCTGTGCTTTTTCTCTCGCGCTCCCCCGCGTCCGCGCTCATCCGCACGGGCTTCCGGCGGACGGCGAACCGGACGGCGAACCGGACGGCGAACCGGTGGGCGCAGTGCTCGGTTCCCGCGCCCCGGCCCCGGGGGCGGACGCGGGGACCCCGGCCCCGGCGGACGGCGCGGCGGACGGCTCTGCGGAAGGCACTGCGGAGGAGTCCCCGGCAGGCCGCCCGCCGGGCTCCCCGCCGCCCTCCGCCGGCACCGGCCGGTCGTCGCGCAGCGCCGCGAACAGCAGGTCCGCGTCCGGCTGCACCAGCTCGTCGCGGTTGGGATCGTAGGTGTACGGCTGCCGGGGCACGGTCATGAACCGCACCCGCTCCGCGGGCATGTCGCGGACGCCGCTCACCAGGTCGTAGAGCTCGGGGAGGGAGTCCAGCCCGGGATCGGCCGTGAGCGAGGAGGTCACCGCGTCCAGCACCCGGTAGAGCTCGGCCGGGTCGGTCAGGAGCCCGTCGTCGCGCACCTGGCGCAGCAGGGTGGAGAGGAACTCCTGCTGCCGCTCCATCCGCTGGGTGTCGCTGCCGTCGCCGATGCCCTTGCGGGCGCGTACGTAGCCGAGGGCCTGCTCGCCGTCGAGCCGCTGGGGCCCGGCGTCCAGGACGAGGTGCGCCTCGGGGTCGTTCACGGGCTCGGCCAGGCACACCTCGACGCCGCCGACCGCGTCCACCAGGTTCTCGAAGCCGGTGAAGTCCACGATCAGGTGGTGGTCCACGCGGATGCCGGTCAGGTTCTCGACCGTGCGGATCGTGCAGGCCGCCCCGCCCCTCTCGTAGGCCCAGTTGAACTGCGCGAACAGGGGCCGGGCGGTCGTGCCGTCCGGCCCGGGGCACTCGGGTATGTCCACCATCAGGTCACGCGGTATCGACACCCCGGTGGCGCTGGAGCGGTCGGCCGACAGGTGGAGCAGGATGGCGGTGTCGGAGCGCTGGGTGCCGCTGTCCCGCCCGTACCTGCCGTTGTCGCCGCTGCGGTCGTCGGAGCCGATGAGCAGGATGTTCTTCGCCTCGTGCACGACGGCCGCGGGGCGCTCCCGGTCGAAGCGCCGCAACTGGTCGGCGGCCTCCACGTCGGTGCGGATGTTGCCGTCGAGCCTGTTGTAGAGGACCCAGGCCGCGCCGCCCGCCGCGAGCACGGCGAGCGACGCGCCCAGGGCGGCCCAGCGCAGCCACCGGCGGCGTGGCCGGGGCGGGGGGTGGGGGAGGCCGGTCTGCTGCGCGTCCTCGGGTTCGGTCACGTATGTGTTCATCCCTCAGCGGTCGGCGGCGGGTGCGCGGACAGCCGTGCGGTCGCCGGTCTTCTGTACAGACACCCGAGAGGCGCCCGTGGTTGTACCGGCGGCAGAGAAAACAACCGCGCGACCGGAGACCGGGGGACGTGTTCTGCCGTGGGGCGGGTGCCGGGACGGGGCGGGCGGCCCGCCGACGGCGGGTCAGTCGGCCGTGTGGGTGATGCGCTCGCTCCGCACGCGCTCCTCCAGCCCCGCCGCGTCCAGGCGGTCCAGGTGGCGGCAGAGCACGACCGAGCCCCCGGCGGCCAGGGGGGCGAACAGTCCGGCGCAGACTCCCTCCCAGGTGCCGTACGGCAGCCCCGACAGCAGTCGTGCGCCGGGGCCGAGCCCCCGCGCTCCGGCGTCGGCGCGGGCGCGTTCGACGACCTGCGCCCCGGTCAGCTCCTCGCCGCCGACGACCAGCGCGGGCGCGTCCGGGTCGACGGGGGAGAAGGGGGCGAAGTGGTCGCCCTGGCCCGGCACCTCGACGGCGTAGTCGGTGAAGCCCTCGGGCGGCCGGGGGAAGCGTCCTCCCAGGGGGCGCAGGCTGAGCGCGATGCGCTCGCCGGTGCAGGCGCGGGCCGCCTCCAGGGTGTCCGGGCCGCTGACGACGAGGTCGGCGGCCGCGGCGAGGGAGGAGGCCGAGCCGGTGCCGGCGGTGTCGGTGGTGTCGGCGGGCAGTTCGGCGACGACTCCGGTGGAGGAGCAGGCCAGCAGCCAGACCGCGGTCTGCCAGTGTGCGGGCAGCAGCAGCGCGAGGCGGTCGCCGGGCTCGGCGGACAGTTCGCCCTGCAGGAGGTTGGCCGTCTTCGCCACCCAATTGGCGAGGGTGGCGGCGGAGAGTTCGACGCGCTCGCCGGTGGCGTCGTCGTAGAAGGTCACCAGCGGGCGGGCGGCGTCCGCGGCGAGCGCGGATCGCAGCAGGTCGGCAGGGGTGCGATCGGTGGTGTTCATCGGCGCCAGGGTACGCGGGCCGCGGCCCGGGGGTGCCGGAACGGGACGCTCCCGGTGTCCGGTGAGGACGACTCAGGGCGACCGGGCGTCAGCTCCCCGTTAGACAGCCATATCCCCTGTGTCCAATATCGGATCTATGCGTGCATTCATTGCGTCATCGATCGGCGTCGCGTGCGCAGCGGCCGCGGTGCTGCCGCTGACCGCGCCCGACGGCCTGGCGAACAGCGCCTCCGCGGCCCCCGCACCCGCTCCCGGGTCCGTGGCGGCCCCCCGGCTGCCGGGCAGCACCCAGTCGCTGCCGCTCGTGCCCCTCACCCCGCCGCCCACGACCGCCCCGCCCGGCTCCTCCGACTCGGTGTCCCTCGGCCTCCCGGCCCGCGAGGTCGACCCCTTCGCGCTGCTCGGCGTGGTCTGGGACGACCCGGAGGAGGAACTGCACGGCCGGATCCAGGTGCGCACCAAGTCCGCGGCCACCGGAAAGTGGTCGTCCTGGCAGGAGTTGGAGGCCCACGCGGACCGGCCCGACCCCGACTCGGCCGAGGCCCGCGGCGACAAGGTGCGCGGAGCCACGGCACCGCTGTGGGTCGGCGACTCCAACGGAGTGCAGGCCCGCGTCCTGCCGGAGGAGCCCGAGGAGCCGGAAGCGACGGAAGGCCCGGGGGAGGACGCCTCCGGAGCGCACCGGCTGCCGGAGGGGCTGCGCCTGGACCTGGTCCACCCCGGCGACGACCCCGCCGCCGGGACCGGGAAGAACCCCGCCGGTGAGGCGAACTCCGCGCTCGCCCCGCCCGGAGCCCTGGAGATCCCGGCCCTGGACCGGCAGGGAACCCGCGAGGACCTGCTCGCGGTACGGGCCCCCGGCCAGGACGCCCAGGACGGCCAGGCAGGTACGGCCGACGGGACCGGCCAGTTGAGGGCCGCGGCCGACGCCCCCATCGGCCCCCGGCCCGGCATCGTCACCCGCAGGGGATGGGGAGCCGACGAGCGGCTGCGCGGACCGTTCCTCTACACCAGAACGGTCAAGGTGGCCTTCGTCCACCACACGGCGATGAGCAACAACTACTCGTGCGGCCAGTCCGCCGCCATCATCCGGGGCATCTACCGCTACCACGTCCAGAGCAACGGCTGGCGGGACGTCGGCTACAACTTCTTCGTCGACAAGTGCGGAAAGATCTACGAAGGCCGCGCCGGCGGCGTGGCCAACCCGGTGATGGGCGCCCACACCTACGGTTTCAACCACGACAGCACCGGCATCGCCGTCCTCGGCTCGTACAGCAGCACCAATCCCTCCAAGGCCGCGGTGAACGCCGTGTCCAGGCTCGTCGCCTGGAAGCTGGGCCTGCACGGCGTCAACCCGCGCGGCACCGCCTCCATGAAGTCCGGCGGCGGCAAGTACCGCAAGGGGGCCACGGTCAGGCTCCGCACCGTCTCCGGGCACCGGGACGGTTACGTCACCAACTGCCCGGGCAACCGGCTCTACGCCAAGCTGGGCACCATCCGGGCCACCGCGGCCCGGCTGCAGGGCAGGTAGGACCGGCCCCGCCGTACGAGCCGCCGGCGCGGTCCCCGGGCCGGCGGCCCGCCGCGCCGGGGGCCGCGCCGGCCGGGCCGCCTACACTGGCCCGGCCACCAGGCACGGCACCCAGCAGGAAGCAGAGAAGAACCGGTGACAGAAGCGATCCTCCTCGTCGGGGGCAGGGGAACCCGGCTGCGGCCGCTGACGGTCCACACCCCCAAGCCCATGGTCCCGGCGGCGGGAGTCCCCTTCCTCACCCACCAGTTGGCCCGTGCCCGCGCGGCCGGGGTCGAGCACGTCGTACTCGCCACCTCCTACCTGGCCGAGGTCTTCGAGCCGTACTTCGGCGACGGCTCGGACCTGGGGCTCCACCTGGAGTACGTCACCGAGGAGGAGCCGCTGGGCACCGGCGGGGCCATCCGCAACGTCGCCTCCCGCCTCCACTGCGGCCCCGGCGACCCGGTGCTGGTCTTCAACGGCGACATCCTCACCGGCCTCGACATCCGCGCCCTGGTGGAGACCCACACCTCCTCCGGGGCCGACGTCTCCCTCCATCTGACGAAGGTGGCGGACCCGCGCGCCTTCGGCCTGGTCCCCACCGACGCCGACGGCCGGGTCACCGCCTTCCTGGAGAAGCCGCAGACCCCCGAGGAGATCGTCACCGACCAGATCAACGCGGGCGCGTACGTCTTCGACCGGTCGGTGATCGACGCAATCCCGGCCGGCCGCCCGGTCTCCGTGGAGCGCGAGACCTTCCCCGGACTGCTCACCGAAGGCGCCCATCTGCAGGGCATGGTCGACTCGACCTACTGGCTCGACCTGGGCACCCCGCAGGCGTTCGTCCGCGGCTCGGCCGATCTGGTGCTGGGTCACGCGCCCTCCCCGGCCGTGCCCGGCCGCCGCGGCGAGCGGCTGGTGCTGGACGGTGCGGAGGTGGCCCCCGGCGCCAGACTGACCGGCGGTACGGCGGTCGGCGCGGGCGCGGTGATCGGCGAGGGGGCCCGGGTGCACGGCAGCACGGTGCTGGACGGCGCGGTCGTCGGGCCGGGCGCCGTGGTGCGCGACTCGCTCGTCGGCACGGGGGCGTGCATAGGGGCGCGTACGGTGTTGGAGGGCGCGGTCGTCGGAGACGGTGCGGTCGTCGGCGAGGACAACGAACTGCGCGACGGCATCCGGGTGTGGTGCGGCGCCCGCCTGGAGGCGGGCTCGGTCCGCTTCTCGTCCGACTGCTGAACCGGAGCGCCGAACCGTGACCGACCCCGACTCCGCACCCGACTCCGCACTCGGCCCCGCACCCGGTCCCGAGACCGCCCCCGGCTCCGCCCCCGCCGTCCGCCGCTGGGCCCCGCCGCAGCCGTTCGGGCCGCACGACCTGCGCCGCAATCTGAGAGTGCTCCAGCGCGGCCCGTACGACCCCGCCTGCCGGGCGGTCGGCGGCGCGGTCTGGAGGGCCACCCGCACCCCCCTGGGCCCGGCCACGCTGTGCGTCGCGCCGGACGCGTGCGCGGGCGAGGTGGTGGCCGAGGCGTGGGGGCCGGGCGCCGAGTGGGTCCTCGACCGCCTTCCGGCGCTGCTCGGCGCGGACGACGACCCGTCGGCCTTCGTCCCCCGCCACCGGATCGTGGCCGAGGCGCACCGCCGCCATCCCGGACTGCGCCTGGTGCGCACCGGACTGGTGCTGGAGTCGCTGATCCCCTCGATCCTGGAGCAGAAGGTCACCACGGACGAGGCGTACCGCGCCTGGCGGCTGCTGCTGCGCCGGTACGGCGAGCCCGCGCCGGGCCCGGCCGACCGCCTTCCCGAGCGGATGCACGTGATGCCCGGGCCGCGCACCTGGGCGCTGATCCCCTCCTGGGAGTGGCACCGGGCCGGGGTGGACAACAAGCGCTCCTCGACGATCCTGCGCGCGGTGGCGCGCGCCCGGCGCATGGAGGAGGCCGCGCGCATGGACCCGGCCGCGGCGGTGACCCGGCTGACGGCGATCCCCGGCATCGGCCCCTGGACGGCGGCCGAGACGCTCCAGCGCACCAACGGCGCGGCGGACGCGGTGACGGTCGGCGACCTGCACCTGCCGGGGATCGTGGTCTACGCCCTTACCGGCGCACGCGACGGCGACGACGCGCGGATGCTGGAACTGCTCGCCCCCTACGCGGGCCAGCGCCACCGCGCGACCCGGCTGATCCTGGCCACCGGCCGCACCCCGCCCCGCCGTGCGCCGCGCTTCCCGCGCGGCGACATCGCACGCCTGTGACAGCGCCCGTGACAGCACCTGCCACGACGTCCGCGGCGGTGCCTCCGGCGGTGTCTCCGGCGGTGTCCCCGACAGCGCCCGGAACCGGGCCCGTCAGCGGACGACCGTGAAGTCCTCCGCCCGCCGCGGCGGGCGCGCCTTCGGCGGGGCGGCGGCCCGGCCGACGGCCACCGCGCCCATCGGGTCCCAGTCGCCGGGCAGCTCCAGCACCTCGCGCACCACGTCGCGGCAGAACATGGTGGACGAAACCCACGCCGACCCCAGACCCTCGCCCGCCAGGGCGACCAGCAGGTTCTGCACCCCGGCCCCGGCCGCGACCACGAACATCTCGCGCTCGGCGGCCGAGCGCCGCGCGTCCGGATAGTCGTGCGCCCCCTCGGTCACCAGGCACGGCACCACCAGACACGGCGCGTTCCGCAGTACGTCCCCGCGCCGGATCCGCTTCGCGATGCTCTCCTCGCTCTTCCCGTCCGCGCGCAGGTCGGCGATCCACGCCTCCCGCATGGCGTCCAGCAGCCGGGTGCGCGAGGCGGCGGACTCCAGCAGGACGAAGCGCCACGGCGTCGTGTGGTGCGGCGCCGGGGCCGTGACCGCCGCGGCCACCGCCCGCCGCACCGCCGCGCCGTCCACCGGCTCGCCGGTGAACTCCCGAACGGTGCGCCGCAGTGTCACCGCCTCGCGTACGGCCTCGGAGGCGCCCAGGCGGAACATGTCGTCCGCCGCCGCGCGGACCAGCGCCCGCGCCCCGGTGTCCCCGCCCTCGCCGCCGCTCTCCCCGGGGGAGTCCCACAGCACGTGCTGCGGCAGGCCCCGCACCACCGCGACCGGCAGCCCGTCGGCCTTGCCCTTCACCAGCTCCCCGGCCCCGGCCAGTTCGTCGCCGACGGCCGTGACCGTCACGCCCAGCGGGTTGCCGTACATGTCCGTGCCGCCGCGCAGGTCCTCCAGGACCCGGACCCCGGCGGCGCCGATCGCGACATCGGTCTGCCCCACGCGCCACGGCCGCCCGAAGGTGTCGGTGACCACGACCCCGACCGTCACGCCCAGCAGCTCCAGCAGGCCCTCGCGGATCCGGCGCGCGGAGGCGTCCGGGTCCTCGGGCAGCAGCAGCACCGTCCCGGCCGGGGTGTTGGACGCGTCCACCCCGGCCGCGGCCATCACGAAGCCGTGCCGGCTCTCGACGATCCGCGCCGGCCCGCGCCGGGCGACCACCCGTACGGTCTCGGCGTCGATCGCGGCCTCCCGGTCGGCGGCCTCGGCCACCCGCCCCTCGGCCTTGCTGACGATCTTCGATGTCACCACCAGCACGTCGCCGTGGGCCAGACCGGGCAGCCCCGGGGCGGTGGCCGCGTCCGCGATCAGCTTCACCAGGTCGTCGCCCGGCCGCACCTCGGGTATCCCGGGCAGCGCCCACACCCGGTACACCGGAAGGGACTCCGAGCCGGTCACATCCGCACCTCCTCGGCGAGGCCGAGCGCCTCGCGCGCCATCCGGGCCGCGGCCCCGACGTCCGTCATCAGCAGCGGTACGGCCCGGCAGCGGATGCCCGCGGCCTCGACCTCGGCCACGGCGCCGGAGTCCGCGGTGTCCACCAGCCAGCCGTCCAGCAGCCCGGACCCGTAGTGCCCGGCCACCGCCGCTGCCGTGGTCTCCACACCGATGGCGGCCAGCATCCGGTCGGCCATCCCGCGCACCGGGGCGCCCCCGATGACGGGGGACAGGCCCACCACCGGCACCCCCGCGTCGGCGATCGCCTCGCGGATGCCGGGCACGGCGAGGACGGTGCCGATGCTGACCACGGGGTTGGACGGCGGGAAGAGGACCACGTCCGCCTCCGACAGGGCCTCCAGCACGCCCGGAGCCGGCTTGGCCTGCTCGGCGCCCACCGGGATCACCGCCTGCGCGGGCACCGACGCCCGCAGCCGCACCCAGTACTCCTGGAAGTGCACGGCCTTGCGGCCGCCGTCCTCGGCCTCGATCACCACATGGGTCTCGACCCGGTCGTCGGTCATCGGCAGCAGCCGCACCCCCGGCCGCCAGCGCGCGCACAGCGCCTCGGTGACGGCGCTGAGCGGATAGCCCGCGCCGATCATCTGGGTGCGGACGATGTGGGTGGCGAAGTCGCGGTCGCCCAGGCCGAACCAGTCGGGGCCGACGCCGTACGCCGCCAGCTCCTCCTTCACGGTGAAGGTCTCCTCCGCGCGGCCCCAGCCCTGCTCCTCGTTGATGCCGCCCCCCAGGGTGTACATCACGGTGTCGAGGTCCGGGCAGACCTTGAGGCCGAAGAGGTGGATGTCGTCACCGGTGTTGCCGACGACCGTGATCTCGGCGTCGGGTGCGGCCTCCTTCAGTCCACGCAGGAAGCGGGCACCACCGATGCCCCCGGCCAGAACCACAATGCGCTGCATGCCGACAGTCTCTCAGTCCGGGGCGGCCCTGTCGGGGCGGGGCGTCAGCCCGGCAGCGGGCTGCGGGGCGCCTCCGCCTCCCCCCGCGCCGGGGCGCACGAGGCGGCGTGCGAGACGGCGTGCGGGGTATGCATCGGCATCTCGGTGAGGCCGGGGAAGTAGACGTGCAGGCTGACGGCCGGCTCGAGGGCGTCGTTGACGACCTCGTGGACGTAGCCGGGTGCGAAGACCCGCTGCGCACCGGCGCCCAGTACGCGGTCCCCGCTCGCGGTCCGCTCGGTCAGTTCGCCGCCGAGGACGGTGAGGACCCCGGAGGAGGGGCCGTGGCCGTGCGGCCCGCTGCCCTGGCCCGGCACCCAGCTCAGCAGCCAGACCTCGTAGCCGGGCCCGGTGCGCAGCCGGTGGTACCAGCGGGTGGTGGCGTCGTACCGCACCAGCGGGGCCCACGCGGCGCGGTCGGCGGCGATCGTACGGGCCAGACCGGCGAAACCGGCGACGGTGGAGGGGTGTTCGGGGACGGGCGGCAGGAGGTGGGGGATGGCGAGCGGGTCGCCGGCGATCTGGACGTCGCTGTTCACGGTGGGGAGTTCCTCCGGGGCGGTCGGGGCGGAGAAGGCGGGAGAGGGCGGGAGAGGGCGGGAGAGGGCGGGAGAGGACAGAGCCCTGGGGAAGAGGCGCGGAGAGGAGGCGCGGGAGGCGGAGGGGGACGGCGGAAGGGATGGCCTTCCACGCGGCCGGCCGCCGACGGTCTCGGCGGCCCGTGTTACGCCTCGTGAACCTCAGAGCCTGGGGAGCCTCGGAACCTCGACCCAGGACCTCAACGGCGACAACAGCGACAGCAGGCCCGGGCAGCGCGAAGGGCCCCGCGGTGGCGGGCCGGGCTGAACGAGCGGATCGCTGGCATGACACCAAGGAGAACGGGTACCTCGTCTCGCTGTCAACCGGCCGTCAACCGGACGGCCCGTTTGGCAGCCGTGTTTCACCACTTCCGGTTGTCAGGGGCGGCGAAAGGTTTATGCGCGTCGGGAGCGGACAAGTGGCGCAACATCCGCACGCACAAACGTCGTTGTGGATCTGTGATCAGAGTGTGATCGGGATCGCTTCGGAGCGTGGAGGGCAACGCGGCCGGGGCCGGACGCGTCCTTCCGGACGGGAGGGTCGGTTGGGCGAGATGTCCGATCCGCCTGTCGTGGTTTGTGGTGATTTAAACACTTAATGCAAGGGTTTGGTTCCGCAGAGTGAATAACGGACCCAATAGCAGATCTCGGCTTGACTCGCGTGGATGTACACACTTGTAATTTCACTCGTGTCGTTCGGCCGGGATCGATAACGACAGCATCACGGGGACGTAAAGACAGACGAGGGGCGCGCATGACCGAGCTGTTCGAACAACTGCTGGTCGAAGAGGCGGACGAGGAGCTCGGCTGGCAGGAGCGCGCGTTGTGCGCCCAGACCGACCCCGAGTCCTTCTTTCCGGAGAAGGGCGGTTCCACCAGAGAGGCCAAGAAGGTCTGCCTCGCCTGCGAGGTCCGCTCCGAGTGCCTCGAGTACGCCCTCGCCAACGACGAGCGCTTCGGCATCTGGGGCGGTCTGTCGGAGCGCGAGCGCCGCCGCCTGAAGAAGGCGGCCGTCTGACGGACCGGCTTCGTCCGTCCCCGCCCTCCCGAACGTCCGCGCGGCAACCCGGCATCCCGGCCCCGCGGCCGCCTGGCGAAGCGTCAGGACGACCGGCGGACGAAACGGCACAGGACACCGCACGGACCACAGAGCAACCCCGTCCGCCCCCGCGCACCGCGCGGGGGCGGACCGCTGCGCGGGCGCCAGTACCCGGGACCCCGGACGCCGGGACGCGTTCAGCCATTAGTGTGGGGAGCCGTCCACGACGCGGCCGCCGAGCGCACGGCACCCGCGTCCAGCACACTTCCAGCAGTCCGACGCAGCAGCCTTCCGGGGGGCGACCCCCGGACCCCGGCCGGAGGGCCCCTACCCCGATGTCCGTGCACAGCCACCCGGCGGCCCAGTACGAGGCGGCCACAGCAGCGTTCGTCTCCCCACGGCCCGAGGCCGACCCCGGCGGGCCGCCGGAGTTCCCCAAGCACGTCGTCACCGCCGTGCTCGTCTCCCACGACGGCGAGCGCTGGCTGCCCGAAGTCCTGGCCGGGATCACCGGCCAGGAGCGGCCGGTGCAGGACGTGATCGCCGCCGACACCGGCAGCGCCGACGACTCCGCGCGACTGGTCTCCGAGGCGATCGGCCCCGAGCGCGTACTGCACCTGGCCCGCCGCACCGGCTTCGGCGCGGCGGTCGGCGAGGCGGCCCGCACCGCGCCCGTCCTCGGCCCCGACGACCTGGCCTACCTCAGGCGGCCCAGCGGCTGGGACCCGGTCACCCGGACCTGGCGCGACGACGCCTACGACATGCCCGAACTGCCCTACGGCGAACCCGTCCAGTGGCTGTGGCTGCTGCACGACGACTGCGCGCCCGCGCCGGACGCCCTGGCCGAACTGCTCCGCGTCGCGGACGCCGACGAGACGGCCGCCGTCGTCGGCCCCAAGCTGCGCAGCTGGTACAACCGCCGGCAGCTGCTGGAGATCGGCGTCTCCATCGCCGACAGCGGCCGCCGCTGGACCGGCCTGGACCGGCGGGAGCAGGACCAGGGCCAGTACGACCAGGTGCGGCAGGTGCTGTCCGTCTCCACCGCCGGCATGCTCATACGCCGCGACGTCTTCGAGCGGCTCGGCGGCTTCGACCGCTACCTGCCGCTGATGCGCGACGACGTGGACCTGTGCTGGCGGGCCCAGGCCGCCGGGTACCGGGTGCTCGTCGCGCCCGACGCCGTCGTCCGGCACGCCGAGGCGTCCTCCCGGGAGAGGCGGCCCATCGACTGCGTCGGGCGCTCGGTCGCCGGTCCGCACCGCGTGGACAAGGCGGGCGCGGTCTACACACTGCTCGTCAACACCCCCGGGAAGAAGCTGCCCTGGGTCCTGCTGCGGCTGGTCCTCGGCACCCTGCTGAGGATGCTCGCCTATCTGGTCGGCAAGGTGCCCGGACAGGCGCTCGACGAGTTCAGAGGGCTCATGGGAACCCTCCTGCGCCCCGAGCGCATCCTCGCCGCCCGGCGCAGGCGCGGCAGACCCGCGGTCGCGCACTCGGAGCTGCGCCCCCTCTTCCCGCCCCCGGGCGCGACCGTACGCGCCACCGCCGAGCAGGTGGCGGGCAGCCTCGCCCGGCGCTCCGACTCCGACGTCTCCTCCGGCGCGCGGCACGGCGCCGTCGAGTCCGGGCCCGGCGACGACGACGCCGACTTCCTGGAGGTCGAGCAGTTCGCGCGGCTGAAGCGGATCGCACGCAAGCCGGCGCCCGTGCTCTTCGCCGTGCTCCTCCTCGCCTCCCTGGTGGCCTGCCGCGACCTGCTGGCCGGCGGGGCGCTGGCCGGCGGCGCACTGCTGCCCGCGCCCGGCTCCGCCGCCGACCTGTGGGCGCGCCACCTGGAGGTCTGGCAGCCGGTCGGCACCGGCGTGGCCGAGTCCGCACCGCCGTATCTGGCGGTCCTCGCCGCGCTCGCCACCGTCTTCCTCGGCAGCACCGGGTTCACCCTCACCCTGCTGCTGGTCTGCTCGGTGCCGCTGGCGGGGCTCACCGCCTACTTCGCCTCCCGGCCGCTGGTCGGCTCCCGGCTGCTGCGCGCCTGGGGCGCGGTCGCCTACGCCTTCCTGCCCGCCGTCACCGGAGCCCTGGCGGGCGGCCGGCTCGGCACCGCCGTGCTCGCGATCGTCCTGCCGCTGATGGCCCGGGCCGCGGTCGCGGCCTCGGGGCTGCGGACGCCCGGGGACACCCGGCCGGGCTGGCGCCCCGTGTGGGCCCTGGCGCTGCTGCTCACCCTCACCACCGCCTTCACTCCCGTCGTCTGGCCGGTCACCGCCGTACTCGCGCTGGCCGTACTGGCCCTGCGGGTGCGGCAGCGCGCCCACGCCGGGGCCTACGCCGTCCGCGCCGCCGTGCTGCTCGCGGTGCCGATGGTGCTGCTGGCGCCGTGGTCGGCGGGGCTGCTCACCAGCCCCTCGGCCTTCCTGCGCGAGGCCGGGCTGCCGTACGGCGAGGGCAGCGCCTCCGCCACCGGCCTGCTGACCCTCGACCCCGGCGGACCCGGAACGGTGGGCGGGATGCTCTTCGCGGGCGTGGTGCTCGCCGCCCTCGCCGCGCTGCTGCGCTCCGAGCGGCGCACCGCGATCCTGGCCGCCTGGACCACCGCCCTGACCGGTCTGCTCTTCGCCGCGCTCACCGGCGGATCCGGCTGGGCCGGGCCCGCCACCCTCGTCTACGGCCTGGGCCTGCTGGCCGCGGCCGTGCTCGGCGCCGAGGGCGCGCGCGGCCGGGTCGCGGCCCAGAGCTTCGGCTGGCGGCAGCCGGTCGCGGCCCTCATCGGCCTCGCGGCCGCCGTGGCGCCCCTGGTGGCCGCCGCCGTATGGACTGCGGGCGGCGCCGACGGGCCGCTGTCGCGGCGCAGCCCGGTGCAGGTGCCGGCGTTCGTCGCCGAGGAGAGCGGCACCCGGGACCGCCCGCGCACCCTCGTCCTGGACGGCGAGACCGGCGCCGGGAACTCCGTGAACACCGCGTCCTCCGCGACGGCCCGGGTCTCGTACACCCTCGTCCGCGGTTCCGGCGCCCGGCTGGGCGACGGCGACACGGCCCGCGAGGCCGGGGGCGACCGGCGGCTGGACGAGATCGTCGGCAACCTGGTCGCGGGCTCCGGCGCCGACCAGGCCGAGCAGCTCAGCGGCTACGCCGTCCGCTACGTCCTGGTGCGCGACGGCGCCCCCCGCGAGATGAGCGGGGTGCTGGACGCGACACCGGGTCTGTCCCGGCTCAGCCAGGAGGACGGCAGCGCGCTGTGGCGGGTGGACGCCCAGGTCGCCCGGATCACCGTCGTCCCCCCGGAGGGGAAGGGCGGCGAGGCGGCCGAGCCGGTGGCCGTGGCGGCCGGCCCGGTCGAGGCGCGCACCGGCGTCCCCGCCGGACCGGCCGGGCGGGTGCTGCGGATCGCCGACGCAGCCGACCCCGGCTGGCGGGCCACGCTGGACGGGCGCCCGCTCAAGCCCGTCACCGTGGACGGCTGGGCGCAGGGTTTCGAACTGCCCGCTCAGGGCGGCCGGCTGGAGCTGCTCCACGAGACCCCCGCGGCGCACACCGCATGGGTGTGGGTCCAGGGCTTCCTGATGCTGGTGGTGCTGGTCATGGCGCTGCCGGGGCGCCGCCGCGAGATCGACGACGACCTGCCCGAGGCGGCCGAGGCGGTACCGGCCCAGCCGGTCGAGGGCGAGGGCCGACGGGCCCGCAGGCTGCGCGCTGCGCAGGAGGCGGCGGACGGCCCGCCGCCGCGGACCGAGCCCGAACCGGAACCCGCACCCGCGCGGGAACCGGCACCCGGGTCCCAGCCCGCGTACGCACCGCGGCAGCAGGACTGGGACGGCTGGGACGGGCAGCGGTACGCCGGCCAGGGCGACCCGTACGCCCAACAGGGCGGGCAGCCCCGGCCCCCGTACGACGGCGGCGCCTACGACGGCGCTCACGACGGCCCCTACGGCGGCGAGACCTACGGCGGCGCGTACGGCGGCGGATACGGCGGCGAGACCTACGGCGACGGCACGACGTACGGCGACAGGAGCGACCGCGCATGAACCGCACCATCCACTCCCTGATCGGCGTGGTCGCCGCGCTGGCCGCCGTCACCGGCGTCGCGGCGCTGACCACCCCTTCCGGCGAGCCCGCCGCCGGCCCCGCCGCCGCCCGGCTCCCCGTGGAACGCTCCACGCTGGTGTGCCCGCAGCCGGCCTCCTCGGAGGTGGGTGAGACCACGTACACGGCCTACACGCCCGAGGGCGGCGCCGAGCGGAAGGGGGCCGCGGGCGGCGGGGCCGGACTGCTGCCGGCCGGGGGCACCCTGGAAGGCGGCGGCCGCGGCGAGGACGGGAAGAAGGCCGGCGAGCCCGACCCCGTCGTCCCCCTGGAGAAGCCCGGCGTCCCGGTCACCGCGGAGGCGGACAGCAGCGGCTCGCCCGCGCTGACCGGCTCGGCCGACGGAAGCCTCGCCCCCGGCTGGACGGTCCAGCAGACCACCCTCGTCACCGCGGGCACCGGCCGCGGGCTGCTGGGCGTCTCCTGCACGGTGCCCGGCACCGAGTTCTGGTTCCCCGGCGCGAGCACCGCGAAGTCGCGCCACGACTACATCCACCTCACCAACCCCGACGACGCCCCGGCCGTGGTCGACCTGGAGCTGTACGGCAAGGACGGCTCGGTGAAGACCGAGAGCGGCGAGGGCCTCAACGTCCCCGGCCGCTCCACGGTGCCCGTGCTGCTCTCCACGCTCTCGCGGGAGCCGGTCACCAACGTGGTCCTGCACGTGGTGGCGCGCAGCGGCCGGATCGGGGCCCAGGTGCAGTCGCTCGACGAGAAGCTCGGCGGCGACTGGCTGCCGGCCTCCGCCGACTCCCGGGACCCCCTGGTCCTGCCCGGCATCCCGGCCGACGCCACCGCCGTACGCCTGGTCGTCTTCGCGCCCGGCGAGAAGGACGCGGACCTGAAGGTGCGGCTGGCCACCCCCACCGGCGCCATCACCCCCGCGGGCCAGGAGACCCTCCACGTCAGGAGCGGCACGACCACCGCCGTGGACCTCGGCGACGTGACCAGGGGCGAACCCGGTTCGCTGGTCCTCTCCCCGGCCGAGGAGGGCGGCGGCGGCACCCGCGTCGTGGCGGCGCTGCGCGTGCTGCGCGGGGAGGGGGCGCGGCAGGAGATGGCGTTCATCCCCGCCACCGGGCCCGTCCGGGAGCGGGCGTCCGCGGCCGGAAGCGACGCCGGGGCGGAGGACGGCGAGGACGGCGGTACGGTCCTGTCGCTGGTGGCGCCGGAGAAGGCCGCGAAGGTCAAGGTGACGGCGTCGGCGGGCAGCGGCGGCGGCGAACCGGTCAGCAAGACGTTCGACCTCGAGGCCGGCACCACGACGGCCGTCGACGATCTGCGGCCGGAGGGCGCGAAGGGACGCTACGCGCTCACCGTCGAACGGCTGTCGGGCGGCACGGTGTACGCGGCCCGGACGCTGTCGCTGGTGGACGACGGCATCCCGATGTTCACCGTGCAGACGCTCCCGGACGACCGGGGGACGGTGGCGGTGCCGCGGGCCGGGCAGGACCTGTCGGTGCTCGTCGACTGAGCGCGCGTACGGCGGGCCGGGCCCGGCAGGCACCCCGCGGGGCGCCTGCCGGGCCCGCTCCCCGTCTCAGTCCTGCCCGTAGCGCGGGTCGATCGACTCCGGGGCCAGTCCGAGGAGTTCGGCGACCTGCTCGACGACCACCTCATGGACGAGCAGCGCCCGGTCGTCGCGCGTCCTGGCGCGCAGCTCGATGGGCCGCCGGTAGACGACGATGCGGTCGGGGCGGCCGTCCCGCGCGGCCGCGTACCGGCCGAGCGGCACGCTGTCCGGGCCGTCGAGCCAGCCGTCGACCCAGTCGCCGGGCCCGCCGTCCCCCGGCGCGGCGGGCGGTACCTCCTGCACCACGAACTCCACCCCGGACAGTTGCGGCCACTGCCTCTCCAGCCGGTCCGCGGAGTCGCGCACCAGGTCGTCGAAGACGTCGGCGCGGCTCATGGCGAGCGGCACCTGGGGCGGCGCGATGGGGCCGCGCATGCCGCGTCCATGGCGATCCCGGCGACGCGGTCGCGGATCGGGCCGGCGGGGCGGTACGGGGTTGCTCATCACCTTGAGAGTAGCCGCCCGGAGGAGGCCTGGGAGCAGGGATGACGCGGCCCCGCCGTTCCGTGCCGCCGGCCCACGGCGCCGTACAGCGGCCCCGCGCCGCCGTACAGCGACCGCGCGCCGTCCCGCGCGCCGTCCCGCGCTCCAGGAGCACGGGACGGCGTCCACCACCGGTTTCCGGAGAGCGATCGGTTCCGTTTTTCCGCGGTGCCGTTTCGGACAACTCCCCGATCGATGATCGCTCCTCGATGACGGAATCCGAACGAAGGGGTAACGGCGCCTATGTCCGGCTTCCGCCCCGCCGCCAACCGGACTTTTCCGGCCCGTGCCAGGTCAGCCGGTCCGCCGCGGCGGCGCGGGAACCCGGCGGGCCGGCACGACACAACAGGGTGACCTCCCGGAGAGTCGTCGCGGCCCGCTCAAGAGTGCGGTACCGTCCAACATCGTGAGCCCTGTACGTCGCTGTTCGCGCACCGCGTGCGGCCGCCCTGCCGTGGCGACGCTGACGTACGTCTACGCGGACTCGACGGCCGTCCTCGGCCCCCTCGCGACCTATGCCGAGCCCCACTGCTACGACCTGTGCTCGGAGCACTCGGAGCGGCTGACCGCCCCGCGCGGCTGGGAGGTCGTCCGCCTCGCCGTGGACGCGGGGCCCGCCCGTCCCAGCGGCGACGACCTCGAAGCCCTGGCCAACGCCGTTCGCGAGGCCGCCCGCACCCCGCAGCGCAGGAAGCCCGCCCCCACCGAGCAGCCCGGCTCCGGCGGCGTGCGCGAGACGGATCTGATGGAGGTGGCTCGACGTGGCCACCTGCGGGTACTGCGTTCCCCCGAGAACTGATCGCCCCGTTACATTTGGGGCGTCGCCAGATACTCCAGAAGGGGTGGACCGTGCCTGACCTGTCACACATCGTGAAGGCGTACGACGTACGTGGTGTGGTGCCCGACCAGTGGGACGAACCCCTCGCCGAGCTGTTCGGCGCGGCGTTCGCGACGGTCACGGGCGCGAGCGCGATCGTGGTCGGACACGACATGCGCCCCTCCTCGCCGGGCCTGTCGCGTGCCTTCGCCCGGGGCGCCGCCGACCGCGGCGCCGACGTCACCGAGATCGGCCTGTGCTCCACCGACCAGCTCTACTTCGCCAGCGGCATGCTCGACCTGCCCGGCGCGATGTTCACAGCCAGCCACAACCCCGCCCGGTACAACGGCATCAAGATGTGCCGGGCCGGCGCCGCCCCCGTCGGCCAGGACACCGGTCTGGCCGACATCCGCGCGCTGGTGGAGGAGTGGGCCGCCGCCGGAGCCCCCGGGCCGGTGGAGAAGCCGGGGACGATCACGCGGCGGGACGTGCTGGCCGACTACGCCGCCCATCTGCGCTCACTGGTCGACCTCACCGGCATCCGCCCGCTGAAGGCCGTCGTCGACGCGGGCAACGGCATGGGCGGCCACACCGTCCCCACCGTCCTCGACGGCCTGCCGGTCGAGCTGGACGCGATGTACTTCGAACTCGACGGCACCTTCCCCAACCACGAGGCCAACCCGCTGGATCCGGCCAACATCGTCGACCTCCAGGCCCGGGTGCGGGAGACCGGCGCCGACATCGGCCTGGCCTTCGACGGCGACGCCGACCGCTGCTTCGTCGTCGACGAGCGCGGCGAGCCCGTCTCCCCGTCGGCGGTCACCGCCCTGGTCGCGGAGCGCGAGCTGGCCAAGCACCCCGGCTCCACCGTGATCCACAACTGCATCACCTCCTGGTCCGTACCCGAGGTCGTCAAGGAGGCGGGCGGCACCCCGGTGCGCACCCGGGTGGGCCACTCCTTCATCAAGGAGGAGATGGCACGCACCGGCGCGGTCTTCGGCGGCGAGCACTCCGCGCACTACTACTTCCGCGACTTCTGGAACGCCGACACCGGCATGCTCGCAGCCCTCCACGTCCTGGCCGCGCTCGGCGGACAGCAGGGCACCCTGTCGGAGCTGGTCGCCCGCTACGACCGCTACGCGGCCTCCGGCGAGATCAACAGCACCGTCGACGACCAGGCGGGACGCGCCGCCGCGGTGAAGGCAGCCTACGAAGGCCGCGAGGGCCTGACGCTGGACGAGCTGGACGGCCTGACGGTCACGGCGTCCGACTGGTGGTTCAACCTCCGCCCCTCCAACACCGAGCCGCTGCTGCGCCTGAACGTCGAGGCGCGCGACGCGGAGACGGCCGCCCGGGTCCGGGACGAGGTGCTGGCGATCGTCCGCGCCTGACGGGCCGGACCGGCGAGTACCGCACGGCGGCGCCGGGACCGGCCACCGGTCCCGGCGCCGCCCGCCACGGCACCCGCCGACGGAGGGCGGCCTCCCGGCGGTACGCTGACCGCACGACAGCACCACCGAACAGCACCGCATCCGCCCCGAAGGGACGCACTCCATGCCGCTCGAAGCCGGTCTCCTGGAGATCCTCGCCTGCCCGGCGTGCCACTCCCCCCTCCGCGAGGAGGGCGACGAACTGGTCTGCGACGGCAGCGAGTGCAAGCTGGCGTACCCCGTCCGGGACGGCATCCCCGTCCTCCTCGTCGACGAGGCACGCCGTCCCGCCTGAGCACGACCGCCCCCGGCGACCGGAGAGGCCGCACATGCTGGACGAGACCCTGCTCGACGCCCCCGACGCCCTGGCCGGAGCCGACACCCACGGCCTGCTGCGCGGAGCCGCCGCCTCCGGCGCCCGCGCCCGTACGGCCCTTCGGCACGCCACCGAGGCGGGACTGACCGAACTGCGTCCCGACGGCCGCCCCCGCGCCATCCTCGTCGCGGGCACCGGACCGGCCGTCTCCTGCGTCGCCGACCTCCTCGCGGCCTTCGGCAACGGGGCCGTCCCCGTCATGCCGCTCCACCCCGCGGGCTCCCTCCCCGACCCCGGCGCGCTGCGCTGGACGCTGCCGGGCTGGGCCGGTCCGCTGGACCTGCTGCTGCTCGCCACCCCGGACGGCCACGAGGGCGGCCTGACCGAGCTCGCCGAGCAGGCGTACCGCCGGGGCTGCACCATCGTCTCCGTCAGCCCCGCCCACGCCCCGCTGGCCGAGGCGACCATCCAGGCCCGCGGCCTGGCCGTACCGTTGGCCGAGGCGCCCGGGGAGCACTACGAGGGCCCCGACCCGCGCGACGCCTACGAGCGGCAGACCCCGGCCCCGCCCGCCGCCCCCGGCGTCCTGTGGGCGCTGCTCACCCCGCTCCTCGCCCTGGCCGACCGGCTCGGCCTGGCCGCGGCCGGCCCCGAGGAGCTCGCCGCGCTCGCAGACCGCCTCGACCGGGTCGCCGAGCGGTGCGGCCCCGCCGCCGCCACCTACGGCAACCCCGCCAAGACCCTGGCCGCGGAACTCTCCGACGCGCTGCCGCTGCTGTGGAGCGAGGGCACCGTCGCGACCGCCGCCGCCCGCCACTTCGCCACCACCCTCACCTCGCTCGTCGGCCGCCCGGCGCTGGCCGCCCTCCTGCCGGAGGCGCTCACCACACACGGCGCCCTGCTGACCGGTTCCTTCGCGGGCGCGGAGGACACCGACGACTTCTTCCGGGACAGGGTGGAGGAGCCCGAGGCGATGCGCGCCCGGATCGTCCTGCTGCGCGAGGGCCCCCCGGCGGCCCACTCCGCCGCCGTCGCCGCCCGCGACCTGGCGTACGGGCACGGCACCCCGGTCAGCGAACTGGAGCCGGCCGAGGGCAGCACCCCCCTGGAGGCCACCGCCGAACTGCTGGCCACCGTGGACTTCGCCGCCGTCTACCTCGCGCTCGCCGGCGGCGAGCGGCGCTGACGGGGACACCCGGCCCCCCGGGGGCGCCGGGCTCGCGGGGCGCCGGGCTCGCGGGGCGCCGGGCCGAGGCCCGAGGGCCCGAGGCGCCCGAGCGCCGGAGCGGTTCAGAACCGTCAAGCGCCGTCGGAACCGTCAGTGCCGTCAGAGCCCGGACGACGAGGTCCGGGCCCGGAACAAGGACCCGAGAACCCAAGGACACCATCCCGCATGGACCTCCTCACCAACACCGTGCGCCCCTACGCCTGGGGCTCCACCACCGCCATCCCCGAACTGCTGGGCACCGAGCCCACCGGCGAACCGCAGGCCGAGCTGTGGATGGGGGCCCATCCCGGCGCGCCGTCGCGGATCGACCGCGCGGGAGGCGGGACGTCCCTGTCGGAGGCGATCGCGGCCGACCCCGAGGGCGAGCTGGGCCCGGCGGTCGTCGAGGCGTTCGGGCCGCGGCTGCCGTTCCTGTTCAAGGTGCTGGCGGCCGCCTCCCCGCTCTCCCTCCAGGTCCACCCCGACCTCGTCCAGGCCAGGGAGGGCTTCGCCGACGAGGAGGAGCGGGGCGTCCCGGCCGACGCCCCGCACCGCAACTACAAGGACGCCAACCACAAGCCCGAACTCATCTGCGCCCTCACGCCCTTCACCGGCCTGTGCGGCTTCCGCCGCCCCGCCGACACCGCCGACCTGCTGGAGGCCCTGGACGTCGGCGGCCTCAAGCCGTACGCGGACATCCTGCGCGCCCGGCCCGAGGACGAGGCGCTGGGCGAGGTGCTGACCGCCGTACTCTCCGCGGACCGGGAGGCGATGGCCGAGACCGTCGGCGCGGCGGCCGCGGCCGCACGGCGACTGGCCACCGGGGAAGGACCGTACGCCCGGGAGTACGCCGCCTACGCGGGCATCGCCGGCCACTACCCCGGCGACCCGGGCGTCCTGGCCGCGATGCTGCTCAACGTCGTGCGCCTGGAGCCCGGCGACGCCCTCTACCTCGGCGCCGGCGTCCCGCACGCCTACCTCGGCGGCCTGGGTGTGGAGCTGATGGCCAACTCCGACAACGTGCTGCGCTGCGGCCTGACCCCCAAGCACGTGGACGTCCCCGAACTGCTGCGCGTCGTCCGCTTCGAGCCGACGGAGCCGGAGGTGCTGCGGCCGCGCACCACCTCCGGGGGCGAGGAGGTGTACGCGGCGCCCGTCGACGAGTTCCGGCTCTCCCGGTACGTCCTGGCGCCCGGCTCAGAACCGCACGACCTGGACGACCGCACACCGCAGATCCTGCTGTGCACGGACGGGGAGATCACCCTGCAGGAGGTGACCGGAGGTGGCGCAGGCGGCGAACTCGTCCTCGCCCGGGGCCGGTCGGCCTTCGTACGGGCGGGCGAGCGTGTGGCGGTCTCCGGCAGCGGTACGCTCTTCCGCGCGACCGTGGCCGTGTGACCGCGGTGTGACCGTCGTGTGACCGCGCCACCGCACCGCACACTGCCGCGCCGCGAGTACCGGTGCCCGGCAGGGGAACGAGCCCCGCACCGGCCCCCTCCCCGGACCCGGACCTCGATCCGGAACAAGCCCTGCCGTCCTACCAGGAGAGTCAGCCTTCCATGAGCGCATCAGGCGGAACCAAGGCGATCGTCGCGGCGCTGGCCGCCAACCTGTCCATCGCCGTGGCCAAGTTCGTGGCGTTCGCCTTCAGCGGCTCCTCGTCGATGCTCGCGGAGGGCGTCCACTCCGTCGCCGACTCGGGCAACCAGGCGCTGCTGCTGCTCGGCCACAAGAAGGCCAAGAAGAAGGCGAGCGAGGAACACCCCTTCGGATACGGGCGCGAGCGCTACATCTACTCCTTCCTCGTGGCCATCGTCCTGTTCTCGGTCGGCGGCCTCTTCGCCCTCTACGAGGGCTACGAGAAGATCAGGCATCCGCACGAACTCTCGCACTGGTACTGGCCGGTGGGAGTCCTGGTCTTCGCGATCATCGCCGAGATCTTCTCCTTCCGCACCGCGATCAAGGAGCCCAACGCGGTCCGCGGAACGCAGTCGTGGACGGCGTTCGTCAGGCGGGCCAAGGCGCCCGAACTGCCGGTCGTGCTCCTGGAGGACCTCGGCGCCCTGGTCGGCCTCATCCTGGCCCTGGGCGGCGTCGGCCTGGCGCTCCTGACCGGCGACCCGGTGTGGGACGGCATCGGCACCATCTGCATCGGTGTGCTGCTCGTCCTCATCGCGATCGTCCTCGCGGTGGAGACCAAGTCCCTGCTGCTGGGCGAGTCGGCCGGTACGGAGGAGCTCGGGAGGATCCGGGCGGCGATCGTCGACGGCGAGCGGGTCACCCGGATCATCCACATGCGCACGCTCCACCTCGGCCCGGAGGAGCTGCTGGTAGCCGCCAAGGTCGCGGTGGAGAGCCACGAGTCGGCGGCCGAGGTGGCCCGGGCGATCGACGAGGCCGAGCACCGGGTCCGCACGGCGGTCCCGATCGCCCGCGTGATCTACCTGGAGCCGGACATATACCGGGCGGCCGAGACGGAGGAAGCCGCGGCCAAGGCCCTCTGAGCGGCGGCACGGCGACACGGCGAAGCGGCCCGGGACGGACCACGTCCCGGGCCGCTTCGCCGTGTCACCGGCCGCACCCGCTCCGGTGACCGGAACCCCCCGGTCCCGCCCGGCGCCCGTGCCCTGTCCCGTCCGGGCGGCACGCCGAACGTGTAGCCTCGGGAAGGCACAGACGTCGCTGCTGATGGCGGTCGGGCGGCCAAACGGGCCGGCCGAGGGAGAGAGGGCCTCCGACGGACTGCGCTGCGGTCAGGGGACACGTACGTTCTCATGGTGCGTACGGTGACGACGGCACACCACGGCGGACCGCCGGTGTGCCCGGGTCCCGCGCGCCTGTCCGCTGCCGCAGACCAGCCAGCCATGACACCTCGACCGATTCCGAGGAGCAGCTTCCGATGACGACGACCGACGCGCCCACCGGCGCATCGACCGACGCGACCGACACTTCGACCGGCACTTCGGCCGGCACCGCACCGGACTTCAAGGTGGCGGATCTGTCCCTGGCGGCGTTCGGCCGCAAGGAGATCACGCTGGCCGAGCACGAGATGCCGGGGCTGATGGCGATCCGGGAGGAGTACGCCGCCGCGCGGCCGCTGGCCGGGGCGCGGATCACCGGGTCGCTGCACATGACGGTGCAGACGGCGGTGCTGATCGAGACGCTGGTGGCGCTGGGGGCGCGGGTGCGCTGGGCCTCGTGCAACATCTTCT
>NZ_JBKJFM010000094.1:0-24061 GCF_046614825.1 Streptomyces nanhaiensis | reverse complement strand
ACACCCCCTGGGCGCCGCCGGCGCCCGCCTGCCGGGCGGCGGTCCGCAGTCCGTCGCCGAACCCCTGGAAGCGGTCGCGGAAGAGCTCGGACGCCTCCCGGGTCACCTGCTCCACGGCGTCGGCGATGTGCTCGCCCGCGGTTCCGCTCTGCGGCATGTCTCCCTCTCCCTCCGGGCCCGGTCCGCCCGGTGCTCGTGTTCCCGCCGCGCCCGCGGCGCGGTGCCCCCGTGACGCCCCCGTACCCGCCGCGGCCCGTGCGATGCCCGTACGCCCCGCACCCGCCGGGGCGTGCGGCGGGCCCCCGGCGGCTCCGGCCGGGGGCCCGCCGCACGCGGTTCCGGGCTCAGTCCCGGCCGCTGGGGTTGTCCTCCGGGAACTTGCGGGTGTCGCGCGGCTCGACGTAGGGCTCCTCGTCGGCCGGATGCCCCGCCTCGATGGCCCGGCTGCGCTCGATCTCGGCGTTGAGCTCCTGGCCCAGCAGGATCACGATGTTGGTGATCCACAGCCAGACCAGGAAGATGATCACGCCCGCCAGACTGCCGTACGTCTTGTTGTAGTTGCCGAAGTTGGCGACGTAGAAGGCGAAGGCGGCCGACGCCAGGATCCACAGCAGCACGGCGACGAGACTGCCGGGGCTGACCCAGCGGAAGCGGCGCTTGACGTTGGGCGCGGCCCAGTACAGCAGCGCGATCATGAAGGCGACGAGCAGGACCAGCACCGGCCACTTGGCGATGCTCCACACCGTCAGGAAGGTGTCGCCCAGGCCGATGACGTCGCCGGCCCGCTGTGCGATGTCGCCGGTGAAGACCACCGCGACGGAGCTCAGCGCCAGGAGCACCAGCAGGGTCAGGGTGACGCCCACCCGCACGGGCAGCGTCATCCAGATCGGGCGCCCCTCCTCGATGTCGTAGATGGCGTTGGAGGCCCGCATGAAGGCGGCGACGTATCCGGACGCCGACCACACCGCCAGCGCCAGACCGATGGCCAGCGCGAATCCGGCGGCCCCCTGGTTGTTCTGGAGCTGTGTCAGCATGCTCTCGAGGATGTCGCGCGCCGCCCCCGGGGCGATGTTGCCGAGATTGTCGATCAGGGGCTGGATCGCGGAGCTGCCGATCACGCCCAGGATCGACACCAGCGCGAGCAGCGCGGGGAAGATCGACAGGACCCCGTAGTAGGTGAGTGCGGCCGCCCAGTCGGTGACGTTGTCGTCCTTGAACTCGGCGACCGTGCGCTTGAGCACGCCCTTCCAGGACCTCTTCGGCAGGTCGGTGGGCTCCTCGGGGGCCTGCCCGGCGGAACCGTCCCGCTGCTGCCGCTGGATCTTCTGCTTCGACATGTGATGGCACCTCACCGGCTCCCGGCCCGGCCGCCCCGCCCGCGAGGGAGGGGCGGCCGCCGCGGGGCCTGTCTCAGTGTGCCGAGCCGGGGCTCTGGCGGCGGGTCTCGTCGGCCACGCTCTGCCCGGACTGGCGGGCCTGTCCCTTGACCTCCTCCGCCTGCCCGCGCGCCTCGTCGGCCGTGGTGCGGGCGGCGTCCGAGGCGGTCTCCTTGACCTGCTGGGCCGCCTGCTGGCCGGACTGCCTGGCGTCCTCCTTCAGATGCTCGACCGACTCCATCGCCGCTTCCTTGACCGGCTCGGCCAGTTCGCCCGCCTTCTCGGAGAGCCGGCCCACCGCCTGCTCCTCCTTCTGCGAGCTGCGCAGCATCGAGGCGGCAAGCATCCCGGCGCCGAAGGCGATCACACCGGCGGCCAGCGGGTTGCCCTGGGTCTTGCGCGCGGCGTGGTGGGGGGCGGCCTTGACGGCCTCGCCCGCCTGGCCGGCTCCCTCGCGCGCCTTGTCCGCGGTGTGTCCGGCGCTGTCACGGACCGACTGCGTCGTGTCCGAGGTGGTTCCCATGACTCGCTCCCGTACTACGGTCATCCTGCCCTTCGCCCGCTCCTTGCGGCGGCGGACGGCGTGGCGGGGGTTGGCGTGGTCGGCAAGCCTGCCGACATCCTCCGACAGCTCCTGCCGGGTGGTGTCGATCTGGGCCCTCAGCTCGTCGGGTGACGTGCCCATTCGGCGTCCTCCTTGAGGGTCTGGACGGTGCGTTCCGGCTTGGGGTGGACCTGCTTCATCCTCGAGCGGCCCATCACGTACATCACGGCCGCCGCCACGCCCCACAGAGCGGTGACGATGAGCGCCGCCCAGCCCCAGTCCATGACGTTGGCCAGACCGAAGGTGAGCGCCAGGGAGGCGAACAGGACGGTCATGTAGCCGGCGAACCCGGCGCCGCCGTACATGCCGGCGGCCTTGCCGGCCTTGGTGGCCTCCTCGCGGATCTCGGCCTTGGCCAGCTCCACCTCCTGCCGGAAGAGCTTCTGGGCGTCCGAGGTGACGGCGGAGAGCAGCTCGCCGATCGAGGCGTCGTCCTGCGACGTCCTGTCCCGGACCTCCGGCTCGGTGTCCGGCCGGTGAGCGGTGTACGCCATGTCAGCCCACCTCCGGACGGCGGGGGACGTCGGGGGTCCCGTAGGTGCCGGTGGCACCGTAGCCACCGGTGCCGGTGGTGCCCGGAGTGCCGCCGTAGGAGGGCTCCCCGTAGCCCGGCATCGGCCGGACCTCTCCGCCCGGCCCCGTGGCGACCGCCGTGCCCTGCGACGGCGGGTAGGCCTCGTAGCCCTGGGCCTGGGCCGTGCCGGAGCCGTCCTGCCCCTGCTGGGCCGTCTTGGTGCCCGCCTTGGCCACGCGCCCGATGGCGAAGCCGGCCAGTGCCGCACCCGCCAGGAACGCGCCCGGACGGCGGCGCGCGAAGGACTCCACGCCCTCGACCAGGCCGCCCACGCCCCGCTCCTCCAGCATGTCCGCCGCGCGGCGGCCGCCGTCGGCGGCCTGGGTCACCAGATTCCGCACCGGGGAGTCGGACCGGGTGTTCTCCGCCATGCCCGACAGGTCGTCGGCCCACTGGCGTATGGTGTCGGCCGTCCTCCTGGTCTGCGTGTCCGCCTCCTGCGTGGCACGCTCCCTGAGGTGGCCCGCCATGTTGGCGACCTGGTCGCGGGCCTCGCCCGTCACGTTGCGCGCCTGCTCCCTGGCGCTGCCGGCCACGGTGCCCGCGGCCTCCTTCGCCCGGTCGGCCGTGGCCCGGGTCTCCTGCTTCGCGGCCTGGCCTGTCTGCTGTGCGGGGCCGTTGCCCGCGGTCGGAGATTCACTCACCGGTGCCTCCAGTTGGTCTTACGGAATTTGCTTTTTGCGTTATATGTGACTAGTGGCTCACAAAGGGCGAAGTACCCGGCCTTCGACCCGGCATTCACACAACATTCCCTTTTGACCGGTGCGCCGGCGGCACCCCGACGCGACCAGGGCCCGCGCGGAAGGGACGTCTCCGAGCGGACCCTGGGGTGAAGGCGGAAGCCGGCGGCTCAGCGGCGGCGCCGCTTGTCGTCGGCGCCCTCCTCCTCTATGCGCTCCTTGCGCACCTGCCCCTCGACGGTCTCCTCCTCGGTGCGCTCGTCGGTGGTCAGGCGCACCCTCTCCACCGGGTGCACCTCGGTCTCGACCACCGGGCGCTCCTCGTGGAGGGTCACCTCGTGCTCGGCCTCGGTGATCTCCGGGCCGCTCATGGCCTCGCCCTTGTTCTCCTCGGTGATGGGCTCGCGCTCCACGCGGACTTCCTCGCGCCGTACGGGCACCGTCTTCTGGACGTCCTCGGTGACGACGTACTTGCGCAGCCGGGCCCTGCCGGTCTCCTGGCGCTCGACGCCGACGCGCATCTCCTCCTCGGAACGCGTCATGGCGTCGTCGCGGCCGCGGGCTCCGCCCGCGCCGGTGCGGTCCCTCGCCGTGCCGGCCGTGCCCGCCGCGGCGGCCGTACCGGCAGTGCCCGCCGTGCCCGCCGTGCCCGTGCCGGTGCGGCGGGCCTCCTCCTGCCCGTAGCCGCCCCAGTCGACGCCGTAGTAGTCGTACAGCCGGCGCTCCTCCTGCTCGGACAGGTGTCCGCCCTGGTCCACGTCGACGTGGGGCGCGCCCTTGACCTGGTCCTTGGAGTACGGCACCTCCAGGTGGTCCTCCACCATTGCCGCGTCGTGGATCGGAACGAAGGTCTCATGGCTGCCGAAGAGCCCGGTGCGGACGCTCGCCCACTCCGGCTGGCCCGTGACGTCGTCGAGGAAGACGTGCCCGGCCTCTCCGATCTTCTTGCCTTCGGCGTCGTAGACCTGGTGGTCCAGCACCTCGGGTATCTGCTCCTTGGTGATCATGAGGCTCTCCTCGTTGCCGGTTCCTGTGACTCCAAGGCTGCGGGTAACCACCTGAAACGCTCCGAAAACCGGCAAAAAGAGCAAACATGGATCAAAATGAAAAGTTCTCTCCTCCCTCGCCGAAGCGCCGGAACTTCCCCCCACCCGCCCGTGTAGCGGCGGGAACGCCGGGTACACCGACCGCCGTCGACCCGAGCGGGCCGAAGGGAGACGCCGAGTGCCGCTCCGGCTTGAGGACTACGCCCTGCTGGGCGACACCCGCACCGCCGCGCTGGTGGGCTACGACGGCTCGGTGGACTGGCTGTGCCTGCCCCGGTTCGACTCCGAGGCGTGCTTCGCCGCTCTGCTCGGCCGTCCCGAGCACGGCCGCTGGCTGCTCGCCCCCCGTGACCGGGCCCGGCCGACGGCCCGCCGCTACCGGGGCGACAGCGCGGTGCTGGAGACCGAGTACGCCGGCCCCGAGGGCCGGGCCCGGGTGATCGACTGCATGCCCGTCGACGGCGACCACCCCTCGGTGGTACGCGTCGTCGAGGGACTGGAGGGGCGGGTGCGGATGCGCTCGCTGATGCGCCTGTGCTTCGACTACGGCAACACCCCGGCGTGGCTGCGGCCCGAGGGGCGCAGACTGCGCGCCTACGCGGGACCGGACGTGGCCGTCTTCGACTCCGGCCCGGAGTTCACCGTGGAGGACGGCGTCTGCACCGCGGACTTCTCCGTCGACGCGGGCGAGAAGGCGGGCTTCCGGCTGGCCTGGAGAGGGCTGCGCCACGGGGAGCCGGACCGGCCGGACACCGCCGGGCTGATCCGGACCGCGGCCGCCACCGAGCGGTGGTGGCGGGAGTGGGCCGGCCACTGCGCCTACTCCGGCGAGTACCGCGAGGCGGTGGTGCGCTCCCTGATCACGCTCAAGGCGCTGAGCTACTCGCCCAGCGGCGGCATCGTGGCCGCCCCCACCACCTCCCTGCCCGAGCAACTGGGCGGGGTGCGCAACTGGGACTACCGCTACTGCTGGCTGCGCGACGCCACCTTCACCCTCATGGCGCTGCTGAGCTCCGGATACGAGCGGGAGGCGGTGGCCTGGCGCGACTGGCTGCTGCGCGCGCTGGCCGGCGACCCGCGGCGGATGCAGATCATGTACGGCGTCGAGGGCGAGCGCATGCTGCCCGAGACGGAGCTGGACTGGCTGCCCGGATACGAGCACTCCCGCCCCGTGCGCATCGGCAACGCCGCCTCCGGGCAGCTCCAGCTGGACGTCCACGGGGAACTCATGGACGCCCTGCACCAGGCCAGGGTCCGGGGTGTGCCGCCGGACCCGGACGCCTGGCGGGTCCAGTGCGTGCTGATGGACTTCCTGGAGTCGCACTGGCGCGATCCCGACAACGGCATCTGGGAGGTGCGCGGCCCGCGACGGGACTTCACCCACTCCAAGGTGATGGCCTGGGTGGCCGCCGACCGGGCGGTGAAGGCCGTGGAGCGCTTCGGGCTGGAGGGGCCCTCCGACCGGTGGAGGCGCCTGCGGAGGGAGATCTTCCGGGAGGTCTGCGCGTACGGCTACGACGCCGACCGCGCGACCTTCACCCAGTACTACGGCTCCGCGGAACTGGACGCGTCACTGCTGCTCATCCCGTCCGTGGGCTTCCTGCCCGCGGACGACCCCCGGATGAGGGGCACCGTGGCCGCGATCGAGCGGGAGCTGCTCAGGGACGGCCTCGTGCAGCGCTACACCATGGACGGCCACACCGAGGCCGTGGACGGCCTGCCGGCGGGCGAGGCGGCCTTCCTGCCCTGCACCTTCTGGCTGGCCGACAACCACATCCTCCAGGGCCGCGTACGCGAGGGACGGGAGCTGTTCGAGCGGCTGCTGGACCTGCGCAACGACCTGGGCCTGCTGTCGGAGGAGTACGACACCGGGCACCGGCGGCTGGTCGGCAACTTCCCCCAGGCCCTCTCCCACATCCCGCTGATCGACACCGCGCAGAACCTGGCCGGGGGCCGGGGCCCGTCCAGGTTCCGCTCCGGCGGCGGGGGCCCCTGATCCCTTACCGGTGAGCCCGGTGAGCCCGGCGAGCCGATGAGCCCGGCGAGCCCGGCCCCGTCCGGCCGGCCGGCCGCCTCAGTGCCGGGTGAGCTCTATGACCGTCTTGACGTCGTCCGGCCGCCGCTCGAAGGCCTGCGCGAAGGACTCCAGCGGCACCCGGCGGGTGATCAGCGCGTCCAGCCAGCCCCGGTCCGCCTCGGCGAGGGCCGCGGCCGCGGCCGCGTAGTGCTGCCGGTTGGCGTTGACCGAGCCGACCACCACGGAGTTGTCCAGCACCAGGTCGCGGTTGAGGTACCCGGCGTCCACCTCCAGGGTGCGGCCGGCGGACGACAGCCCGGTCAGGCAGAGCACGCCGTAGGGGTCCATGGCCGACATCACCCCGAAGACCACCGGTGCGGCGCCGGTCGCCTCGATCACCACGTCCGGCCGCACCCGCTCCATGACCCGCTCGACGTCCTCGCAGTGGTACTCGGCGCCCAGCCGCCGGACCAGTTCGGGCTTGGGTCCGCTGTCCACCCGGTCCAGGACGTGGACCTCCAGACCGCGCTGGTGCCCGAGCAGCGCGGCGAGCAGCCCGATCGGCCCCGCCCCCGTGACGAGCACCGAGTGCGGGGCGAACCAGGACCTCCCGCCGATCCGCTCCACCTGGTCCCAGGCCTTGGCCACCACGGTGGTGGGCTCCATGAGCACCCCGACGTGCTCCAGTCCGGGGTCCAGGCGCACCGCGTAGTCGGCCTCGACCGTCCAGGACGTCGAGGCGTATCCGTCGAGTCCCTTGATGCCGCGCTCGGTGAACATCCCGTTGCGGCACATGTCGAAGTAGCCGTGGGCGCAGGCCCCGCACGGCACGGGGTCGGGCCGGCGGACGACACCGACCACCAGGTCGCCCGGCACCCAGCCGCTGTCCGGCGGCGCCTGGCGCACCCGGCCCAGGGACTCGTGGCCGACGACCAGGCGCTCACGGTCCGGCGGCGGGGCTCCGTGGCCTCCCGAGACGATCTCCAGATCGGTGCCGCACACCCCGACGGCCAGGCCGTCCACCAGCAGCTCCCCCTCTCCCGGTTCGGGATCGGGGAGGGTGTCGAGCCGCAGGGAGTTCCTCCGGTCGGGAGCCACGGTCAGCGCCTGCACGTCCACTCCATCCGTCGGGCGGGGTCCGGTGTTTCTCGCTGTACCCACGGCCGGGGCGGACACGCGTCACACTGGGGGCATGTGCCGCAGCATCAGGACACTCCGACCGCCCATGGCGCCCGAGGTCGGCGAAGAGGACATCCGCGCCGCCGCCCTGCAGTACGTCCGCAAGGTCTCCGGCTTCCGGGCGCCCGCCGCCCACAACCGCGCCGCGTTCGAGCGCGCCGTCGAGGCGGTGGCCGAGGCGACCCGGGAACTCCTGGACGACCTGGAGGTGCGCGGCGGGGGCGGCGGCCCGCCCCGGCACTCCTCCACCCGCTCCTGACGGGGCCCGAGGGCAGGGGGCCCGTCCGCGCTCTTCGCGGCAGCCGTGCCCACCGTACGGGACCGGCCGGGCCGGGGCGCCGGGCAGTTCGCCGGTGCGCACCACGCCCAGCCGCCGGGTGGCGCGGGCGAGGACGACGCGGAGGTCGCTCAGGCCGCGCGGCGCGGGCGGCCCGGTCGTCCTCCCCCAGCAGGGGTACGCCCGCCGGGGTCCCCGGCTCCCCGGGGCGTGTTCCGGCAGCGTGTGTTCGGCGGGCGCGAGCCGGGGGCGGCGGACGCCGGCCGCTCCGGCGGGGCGTACAGGTCCGTCAGCAGGCGCTGCGGCATCATGGGCGGCCACATCGCGTCGGTCGCCGCGCGCACCCGGGGGTCCGCCGCCGGTTCCGACACGGCTAACGTCCCGTCGAGCCGTCGATGCGCTCACGCAGGATGTCGGCGTGGCCTGCGTGCCGGGCGGTTTCCTCGATCATGTGCACCAGGATCCAGCGCATGGTCGGCGGCGGGGTCTCGCGCAGCGACCGGATCCCGGGCCGGTCCAGCCGGTCGCAGGCCGCGGCGATGGCGTTCGAACGCCCGGCGGCCTCCCGGTAGGCGCGCAGGATTTCTCCGGCCGTCTCCCCGGGCGCGGGCTGCGCGCCGTCGTCCGCGGGGGCCTCCCCCTCACCCGCGAACGCCCAGGCGAACCAGTTGTGTTCGGCTGCCGTCAGATGCTTGACCAGCCCCAGCAGACTCGTACCGGAAGGCACCCCCGCCGCCCGGGCCGCCTCGTCCGGCACACCGGCGGCCTTGGCCGCTACCGCGTCCCGCAGATAGTCGAGGAAGGCCAGCAGCGTGGTCCGCTCGTCGGCTTCCACCTCCGGGGGCCGCACGTCACCGCGCGGCCCCTCCGCCGCGCTTGCCGTGCCGTCGGCGGTCGTGGCTCCTGCGGTGTTCGTCGCGTCCGTCGCGTCCGTCGCGTCCGTCGTGTCCGTCATGCGGCGACCCTAGCCGCCGTGCCCCGGGGGGCAGAGCCCGGAGCGGCCTCAGGCCAGCAGCGCGTGCAGCGAGGCGGTCATCGCGGCGGCGAACGCCTCCCGCGCGTCGGCGTCCACCCGGTCCAGCGACAGGTAGGGGTTGAGGTCCTCCAGCTCCACGAGCAGCAGTTCCCCCTCCGCCGTGCGGCAGGCGTCCACCCGCTGGATGCCGTGGTCGATGGTGTTCCAGTCCACGAACCGCTGGGCGAAGGCGAGGTCGTCCGCCGTGGGGGCGTACGGCTCCAGCTCCCAGCGCCGCGCGGGGTCGGGCGCGTAGAGGGCGTACTGGAAGGAGCGGTCGACGAAGTAGAACGAGACCTCGTGGCGGAAGTCGATCCTCGGCTGGACCAGCAGGCCGGCGTCCAGTCCTAGGGCGAGCCCGGCCAGCCGGTCCGCGGGGACGACCTCCATTCCGATGGAGTCGGCGCCGAGCTCGGGCTTGACGACGTACTCGGCCGCCGGCGGCAGCCGGTCCAGGTCCTCGCGGCGGTCGACGGTGGGGATGACCGGCTCCCCCGCCGCGCTCAGCTCGGTCAGGTACCGCTTCCCGACCATGTCGGCCCTGCCCGACAGCTCGTTGAAGACCCGGGTGCCCCGCTCCAGCGCCCGGGCGCGGAAGTCCTCCCAGGCGTCCCGGTGGTGCAGGACGGGACCGCTGTTGCGCACGACGACCGCGTCGAAGGCGTCCATCAGCGCCGCCGCGTCGCGCGGGTGGCAGAGCGCGATCCGGAAGTCCTCGCGCAGCCTGGCCGAGAGGCGGACGTCCTCGTCGCCGTAGCGGCGGCCCCGGGCCTCGTAGGCGAGGTCGGTGACGTAGAGCAGTGCGGGCTTGCGGCTCATGGTTTCCGTTCCCTGTCGCGTGTCGGCTCCCGAGAAGCTACCTCCCGGCCTCCGGGGACCGGCCGCCCCCTCCGTCCGGACGGGGTACCACGGACAGAGCAGAGGAAATGTGCTGATATCACCCTTCCGCCGCTTTCGGCATCCCGGACGCTCTGTGAACCTTGAGGGACACACGGTGACAAACCCATCGCCACACAGGGAGTTGACCCATGGTGCTGTCGATCTCCGGTGTCCTGCTGTTCGGAGTGATCGTCTTCCTCTTCTTCCGCAAGGACAACCTCAAGCTCTCCCACGCCATCGTGTGCGCGCTCTTCGGGTTCTACCTGGCGGGATCGGCGATCGCACCCGGTATCCAGGCGGGCGGGGCCACCCTCGCCAACCTCATCGGGAACATCCCCTTCTAGCGATCCCTCCCGGCTCCCCGGTGCACCCACCGGGACCCGGCACCCACGACCCGCAGGACTTCGAGCCCCAGGGCTCCGGACGGCAGGAGATTCGGCGTGGCCTGGCGGCCCTTCCCCCCGGCACTCACCCCGCTGCACGCTTCCCATCCCCACCCACGCCCCGCACCGGGCCTCGCCCCGCCGGACCGCGGGCGGGACCTGCGGCGGGCGGCCGCGGACCACGCCCTCGACGCACTGCACCTGCCGGCCGTGGCCGCCCGCGGGCTGGCCCGGCTCGCCTCCTCGGCGCGGCGCCGCTGGGAGCGCACCCCCCGGGACCGGCGGGGTCCGGTGCTGTTCGCCGTGACCACCTGCCTGCTGGTGCTGTGGCTGACTCCGTACGGGCCGCTGCTGGGGGCGGTCGCGCTGGCGGGCGCCGCTGTCTGGCACGGCCGCGAACGGCCCTCGGACGCCGCCGGAGGCGAGCCGTGCGAGGCCGAGCGCGCACGGCTGCAGACCCTCTACGAAGCGCTGGTGCCGCATCTGTCGCTCACCGACGATCCCCGCCCGCAGCCCCTGTACGCCCACGACGGCGACTGGCGGCGGGCCTTCACCGACTTCGCGTTCACCGAGGAGGGCAGGCTGGCCCGGCTGCGGCTGCGCTACCCGCCGCACTTCGGCGACGGCGATCCGGAGGCCCGCGCACACCTCCAGGAACTGCTGTGCGCCAAGGCCGGCCGGGGCCGGGAGTACCACTTCGCCTGGGAGGAGGAGCTGGGCGAGCTGACCCTGACCGCGCTGCCGCCGCTGCCCGCCGGCGTGTGCGCGCAGCGCTTCGTCACCGCTCCCGGCGAGACCGTGCTGGGCTTCACCGACCTGCACACCGTCCGGCGCACGGTGCCGGTGGTGGACGACGGCGGCGAGCGGCGGGACGTGCCGCCGGTGGTGTGGCGCACGGGTCCGCGCTCCACCGAGCCGCACCTGCTGGCGCTGGGCCACCCGGGGTCGGGGACGACCACGCTGCTGCGGTCGATCGCGCTCCAGGCCCTGCGGCAGGGCGAGGTCCTGGTCGTGGACGGCGGCGGAGCGGGCGAGTACGCGTTCCTGGCCGGGCGCGGCAGGGTGCCGGCGGTGGAGTCCACACCGGCCGGCGCGCTGTCGGCGCTGGAGTGGGTGGTGCGGGAGACCGAGCGCAGGCTGCTGGCCGCCAACCGGGTCCGGCAGACCGGACGGGACGCTCCGGAGGACGTCTGCCGCCCGCTGTGGGTGCTGGTGGACCGGCCCTCGGTGCTCAGCCACCTGGCCCGCGCCGAGGGGCAGCGCGACCCCCAGGACCTGCTCCAGGTGCCCCTGCGGTACGGGCGGGCGGTACGGGTGACCGTGGCGCTGGCCGACCAGTTCGAGGGGGCGGGGGAACTGACCGGGGCCGTCCGCGCGTACACCCGGGCGCGGGTGGTGCTCGGTGCGGCGACGCCGCAGGAGGTGCGTGCGGTGCTCGGCGAGGCGCCGTCGACCACACCGCCGCCCGAGGTGCCCCCGGGACGCGGTTACGCCCGGCTGGGCTCGGGACCGGTGCACCGCCTCCAGGTGCCCGCCGCCCCGGACCCCTTCGACGAGGAGGCGGCCGAGCCGCAGCGGCGGGCGGTCCTGGAACTGCTGCCGGAACCGGTGGCCGGCCCGCCGAAGGCCCCGGCCCGGCGGGCGGTGGGCTGAGGGCTCCGGCCCTGCCGGGCCGCCGCCGGGGTCCGGGCGGCGGTTCGGGTGGCGGTTCGGGCGGCGGCTCAGGCGGCGGCCGGGGGGCTCAGGCGACGGAGCTGCGCGGGATGTCGCCTCCCGCGCTCCGCCCGTCGGCGACCAGCCGCGCGGCCGTCGCCAGCCGGGACGCGGCCTCGGCCGCCACGGGGCCGCAGACCGTGAACGGCAGCCGCACGTAGCCCTCGAACGCGCCGTCCACCCCGAAGCGCGGCCCGGAGGGAACGCGCACCCCCAGCCGCTCGCCCGCCTCGGCGATCCGCGAGCCGGACAGGTCGCCGGTGCGCACCCACAGGGTGAGGCCGCCGCGCGGGACGGCGAACCCCCACTCCGGAAGGTGCTCCCGGAGGGCCTCGGTGAGGGCGGCGCGGTTCTCCCGGGCCCGTTCGCGGTGGACCTCCATGGCCCGGTCCCAGCCGCTGCCCCCACCACCCGAACCGTCACCCGAACCACCGCCCTGCCCGAGGTCCCCCACCAGCAGCCGGGCGACGGCGAGCTGCTCCAGCACCGGGCTGCCGAGATCGGCGTAGACACGGGCCGCCACCAGACTGCGGATGGTCTCGGGCGCGGCCCTGATCCAGCCGATGCGCAGCCCGGCCCAGATGGCCTTGCTGGCCGAGCCGACCGTGACGACGGTGGAGCCGCCCGGGTCGAACGCCGCGACCGGACGGGGCATCGGCTCGCCGGGCGGGGCGTCGAGGTCGAGGCCGGACATCGTCTCGTCCGCCACCAGGACGGTGCCCGCGGCCCGGGCGGCGGCCACCAGCTCCCGGCGCTGCTCCTCCCCCGCCAGCGCGCCGGTGGGGTTGTGGAAGTCGGCGATGACGTACGCCATGCGCGGCGCGGCGTCCCGCAGCACCCGGCGCCAGGCGGGCAGGTCCCAGCCGGTGAGCCCCTCCCCCATCGCGACGGGCACCAGCCGGGCGCCCGCCTCGCTCAGCAGCCGCAGCACGTTGGCGTACGAGGGGTGCTCGACGGCGACGCGTTCGCCGCGCGGCGCGAACAGCGCGCGGATCGCGGCCACCGCGCCCATGGCACCGGTGGTGATCATGATCTGCTCGGGCATCGTCGGGACGCCGCGGGCGGTGTAGCGGTCGGCCAGTGCCTGGCGCAGCACCGGAAGCCCCGCCGGGTAGTCGCCGTGGGTGTGGGCGTAGGGCGGCAGATCGGCCAGGGCCCCCTGGAAGGCGCGGGTCAGCCAGGGCTCGGGGGCGGGGAGGGCGGCGCAGCCCAGGTCGATCATGGTCCCGGCGGCGTCGGGCGGCAGGGGCGCCAGTCCGCCCGACGGCAGGGGGTTCCCGGCGGGCAGGGCCGTCCAGCTTCCCGCGCCGCGGCGCGACGCCAGGAAACCGTCACCTCGCAGCGCCTCGTACGCGGCGGCCACGGTGGTGCGGCTGACGGACAGGGCGGCGGCCAGTTCCCGCTCGGCGGGCAGCCGGGCGGCGACGGGGACGCGGCCCTCCAGCACCAGCAGGCGGACTCCGTCGGCGAGGGCGCGGTAGGCGGGCGTCCGCCGCGCTCCGCCGGCCTCGGCGCGGTGGGAGGACAGGAGGCGGGCGAGCTGGGACGCTCCGACCGCCGAGGTCCACTGAGCCATCGGTTGAGTCCACCTTCTCGGGATTGGCCGTGTTCGGGAACCGCTTACGGGCCACAGAGTGTCACGCATCGGTCCAACGCGCCAGAAAGGACGGCTCCTTGTCCGCTTCCAGAGGTTCCGGGGAACCGGGCGGTTCCGCCGTGCGTCCCGGCCGCCGCATCCCCGACCGTCTCGCCCGCCGCCTCGTACGGCTCTACGCCGGCCTGGTGCTCTACGGGGCCAGTCTGGCGCTGATGGTCCGCGCCGACCTCGGCCTCGGTCCGTGGGACGTCTTCCACCAGGGCGTCTCCGGGCACACCGGGCTGACCATCGGCACCGTGGTGATCATCACCGGGGCGGCCGTGCTGCTGCTGTGGATACCGCTGCGGGAGCGGCCCGGCCTGGGCACCGTCTCCAACGTGGTCGTGGTGGGCCTGGCCATGGACGCCACCCTGGCCCTGCTGCCGGAGCCGGGCGCGCTCGCGGTACGGGCGCCGCTGCTGGTGGGCGCGGTGGTGCTGAACGGGGCGGCGACCGGCCTGTACATCACGGCGCGCTTCGGGCCGGGACCGCGCGACGGCCTGATGACCGGTCTGCACCGGGTCACCGGGCGCTCGGTGCGCCTGGTGCGGACGGGCATCGAGGTGGCCGCCCTGGCCACCGGCTTCCTGCTGGGCGGCACCGTGGGCGCGGGCACGGTGCTCTACGCCCTGGCGATCGGCCCGCTCTCCCAGTTCTTCCTGAGGGTCTTCGGCGCACCCCCCTCGCCCCGGGCGGACGGCGGCCGGGGCGGTTCGGGGGGCAGCGCGGGGGACGGACCGGGAGAGGGGCGGGGAGAGGGGCGGGCGGAGCGCCCGCAAAGGCGCCCGCGGCGAGTCATACTGCGTCCATGACGGCACCGGCCTCCCGCGCACCGCGCCCCGACCACCCCTTCTTCGACCATCCCGCCCCCCTGGCCTTCGCCCACCGGGGCGGCGCCGCGCAGGGAGCGGAGAACACCCACGGTGCCTTCGCGCGGGCGGTGGAGCTGGGCTACCGCTATCTGGAGACCGACGTGCACGCCACGGCGGACGGGAAGCTGGTCGCCTTCCACGACGCCACGCTGGACCGGGTCACCGACGGCAGCGGGGCGATCGCCTCCCTGCCGTGGGCACAGGTGCGGCGGGTCCGGGTGGGCGGAGGCGAGCCGGTGCCGCTCTTCGCCGACCTGCTGCGCGCCTTCCCCCACGCCCGCTGGAACATCGACGTCAAGGCGGACGCCGCGCTCGCCCCGCTGCTGGAGGTCCTGGACCGCGCCGACGCCTGGGACCGGGTGTGCCTGGGGGCCTTCGACGAGTCCCGGGTGGCCCGGGCCCGGCGCCTGGCGGGCCCGCGGCTGGCCACCTCGCTGGGCACGCGCGGCGTCCTGGGCCTGCGACTGCGCTCCTACCGCCTGCCGGGCGCGGTCGGCCGCGGCGCGCTGTGCGCACAGGTCCCGGTGCGGCACGGCGGGATACCGGTGGCCGACCGGGCGTTCGTCCGGCACGCCCACCGCAGGGGCCTGCAGGTGCACGTGTGGACGGTCAACGATCCGGAGCGGATGAGGGCGCTGCTGGATCTGGGCGTGGATGGCATCATGACCGATCACATCGAGACACTGCGCACGGTGCTGGCCGAGCGAGGGGCCTGGATCTGACGTCCGGCGGCCGCGGCGTCCGGCAGCCGCCGGACGGCCCGGGCCGCTCCCCCGCACGCGGCCCCGCGTCTGCGCACGGGACGCACGAGGGGGCGCGGGTGGGCACCGAGACCGTGGCGGGAGCCGGGGACACCGAGGACGCCGGGAACGCCGGGGACGCCGGGAGAACCGCGAAGAGCGCGGGCGGCATGGACGACGCGGGCGGCCCGGAGGGCTTCGCCGGGGCCGCCGAGCGGCGCCGTGAGCAGCGCGGCTGGTACTTCTACGACTGGGCGGTCTCCGTCTTCTCCACCAGCGTGCTGACCGTCTTCCTCGGCCCCTATCTGACCTCGGTCGCCGAGGCCGCGGCGGACGGCGCCGGCTACGTGCACCCCCTGGGCATCCCGGTCCGCGCCGGCGCGTACTTCGCCTACGCCGTCTCCGTCTCGGTGCTGCTGTCGGTGCTGGTGATGCCGCTGGCCGGGGCGATCGCCGACCGGTCGGGCCGCAAGAAGCCGATCATGGGCGTGTTCGCCTACCTGGGGGCGGCGGCCACCACGGGGATGTTCTTCCTGGAGGGGGACCGCTACCTGCTGGGCGGGGCTCTGCTGGTGGTGGCGAACGTCTCCTACGCCACGGCCGTGGTGGTCTACAACTCCTTCCTGCCCCAGATCGCGACCCCCGGGGAGCGGGACGCGGTCTCCTCCCGCGGCTGGGCCTTCGGCTACGCCTCCGGCTCCCTGGTGCTGGTGGCCAACCTGGCGCTGTTCCTCGGGCACGAGTCGCTGGGGGTGAGCGAGGGCACGGCGGTGCGGATCTGCCTGGCCTCGGCGGGCCTGTGGTGGGCGGTCTTCGCGATCATCCCGCTGCGGCGGCTGCGCGAGCGGCCCGCCGCCCACGCGTCCTCCGGGGCGGCCCCCGGCGGGGCGATGTCCCTGCGGGGCGGCTGGCGGCAGCTCGCCGGGACGCTGCGCGATCTGCGCCGCTACCCGCTGACCCTGATGTTCCTGCTGGCCTATCTGCTCTACAACGACGGCGTGCAGACGGTGATCACCCAGGCCTCGGTCTTCGGCGCCGGGGAGCTGGGAATGGACCAGACCACCCTCATCGGCGCGATCCTGCTGGTGCAGGTCCTGGCGGTGGCGGGTGCGCTGCTGCTGGGGCGGCTGGCGGTGCGCTACGGCGCCAAGCGCACGATCCTGGGCTCGCTGGTGGCGTGGACGGCGACGGTGGGCGCCGGGTACGTGCTGCCCGCGGGCGAGCCGGTGTGGTTCTTCGTGCTGGCCGCGGCGATCGGGATGGTGCTGGGCGGCACCCAGGCGCTGTCCCGGTCGCTGTACGCGCAACTGGTGCCGCCGGGCAAGGAGGCGGAGTACTTCTCGCTGTACGAGGTGAGCGACCGCGGCACCAGCTGGCTGGGGCCGCTGGTGTTCGGCCTCACCTACCAGCTCACCGGAAGCTACCGGGACGCGATCATCTCACTGGTGATCTTCTTCGTTCTGGGTTTCATCCTGCTGCTGCGGGTACCGGTGAAACGAGCGGTGGCGGCGGTGGGCGCCGCTGCGCCGGATCGGATTTAGGCCATCGGCCGAAGGGCGGGTAGTGTACGCCTGCAACTCGTCGGATGGACCGTTACCGCACGCCAAAGATAGGCGAACGTTACGTTACGTCCCGCATGGGATGTGACAAAGCGGGCGGCTGCGGGTACCGCATATCCGACGAGGCAGCGGCACGACGGGCGACGCATGTCCCAGATCGGGAATCTTCACCGCCGACCGGACGTTGACCGGATGACGACGACAGCGACACCTGTCCTGTGGGCGACAAGCCCGGGAGGCACGATTCATGAGTGAGCGAGCTCTGCGCGGCACGCGACTCGTGGTGACCAGCTACGAGACCGACCGCGGTATCGACCTGGCGCCGCGCCAGGCCGTGGAGTACGCATGCCAGAACGGTCATCGGTTCGAGATGCCGTTCTCGGTTGAGGCCGAGATCCCGCCGGAGTGGGAGTGCAAGGTGTGCGGCGCCCAGGCACTCCTGGTCAACGGCGAGGGGCCCGAGGAGAAGAAGGGCAAGCCCGCGCGTACGCACTGGGACATGCTCATGGAGCGGCGCACCCGTGAGGAGCTGGAGGAGGTGCTGGCCGAGAGGCTGGCGGTCCTGCGCTCCGGGACCATGAACATCGCCGTGCATCCGCGGGACAGCAAGCGCAAGTCCGCCTGACGGCGGCACGCGGCGCCGCGGCACATCGGAAGCACGTGGGCGAGGGTCCGACCACCGGCCGGTGGTCGGACCCTCGCCCACGTGTGTCTCCGGGCGGACCCGGCGGGGGCTAGCGCGCTCCCCCTCCCCCGCCCTCCCCGCCCCGGGCGTCGCGCTCGTCGTCGCGCACGACCTCCCCCTGGACCACCTTGCCGTCGGGCCGGTGGATGCGGAACTGCTCCTCCGCCGTACGCGCCTGCCGCAGGGTGTCCTCCAGGGAACCGGGGGCGAAGCCGGTGCGGCGGCCGAGCCGGCGCTCCACACCGCGCCGCAGCAGCGCGGCCGTCGGCGGGAAGAGGCACAGCAGTCCGGCCGCGTCCGAGATCAGGCCGGGCAGCATCAGCAGCAGACCGCCGAGCATGGCCAGCCCGTGCCCGCCCCGGGCAGGCCGGTCCCCGGGGCGGGGCTCGGCGCCCGGCTGGAGGCTCTCGACGGTCTCGACCAGCCCGCGCCAGGCACGGCGCCCGGCATGCTTGACGACCGCGGCGCCCAGCACCGCCCCCGCGACCAGGACGAGCAGGACGACCAGTCCGCTCGTGGCGTCCGCGAGCAGGGTCAGCAGCCAGATCTCCAGGATCACGAAGGCGGCCAGCCCCAGGGGGACGAAGCTGCGCCGGGGCCGGTGCCGGGGCCCGGCACCGGGGGATCCCGGGCCTCCCGGCCCGGGCCGGGAGTGCTGTGGAGGGGGCTCGTACGGGTACGGTGCGCCGGTCGTCATGTCATCCAGTGTGCCTGCGGCCGAGCGCCTGGTTCACACGGGACCGCACGCCCCAGGCGGTGACCCGCCACAGGGCCTCGGCGACGATGTCGCGGTTCATCTTGCTGTCGCCGCGCTCGCGCTCCACGAAGGTGATGGGCACCTCGACCACCTGGTACCCGGCCTGCACGGCGCGGTGGGCGAGGTCCACCTGGAAGCAGTAGCCCTGGGAGGCCACGTCGTCCATGCCCAGCCCCAGCAGGGTCTCCTTGCGGAACGCCCGGTAGCCGCCGGTGACGTCCCGCAGGGGCACGCCCAGCAGCAGCCGGGAGTAGGTGCTGCCGCCGCGCGAGAGGAACTTGCGGTGGCCGGGCCAGTTGACCACCCGCCCGCCCGGCACCCAGCGCGAACCAAGCACCAGGTCGGCGCCCTTGAGCGCGGTCAGCAGCCTGGGCAGCTCCTCGGGCTGGTGGGAGCCGTCCGCGTCCATCTCGACCAGGACGTCGTAGCCGTTGTCGATGCCCCAGCGGAAGCCCGCCAGATAGGCGGCGCCCAGCCCCTCCTTGCCCTCCCGGTGGAGGACCTCGACCTGCTCGTCCTCCGCCGCCATCTCGTCGGCGACCTTCCCCGTGCCGTCGGGGCTGTTGTCGTCGGCGACCAGGACGTGGGCCTCGGGGACGGCGGCGCGCACTCTGGTGACGATCGGCCGGATGTTGTCGACCTCGTTGTAGGTCGGGATGATCACCAGGATCCTGCCGAGGGGATCCCTCCGGCGCTGCCGCGCGTCGTTCACTGCTGCTGCCTCTTCTCGTCCGTCCTGTTCACCCCGTGTGCCCGCCCCCGTCGGCCGGTCGCGAAGGCCGCGGCGCAGGACAGGACGCCCACCATAGCGAGCACCCACTCCGGTACGGAGCCGATCCGGTCGGCGGGGGTGGTCTCGTCGCGCAGCGGGAGGTCGGCGGTGATCACATCCTGTGTGAACTCCTCCGTACGCTGCCCGATCGTGCCGTCGGGGGCGACGACCGCGCTGATGCCGCTGGTCGCGGCGGTGACCACGGCCCGCCCGTGCTCGACGGCCCGCAGCCGGGACATGACCAGCTGCTGCTCGGGCTGGCCGGTGTTGCCGTAGGTGGCGTTGTTGGTCTGGATCACCAGGGCGCGGGCGCCGTCGTTGACGGTGTCGCGCACGATCTCGTCGTAGGCGACCTCGAAGCAGATGACGTCGCCGAGCCGGGCGGGGCCGACGTCCATCACCCCGGTGCTCTCACCGGGCCAGAAGTCGCGCGGGACGCGCTGGAGGCGGGTGATGACCTTGCTGAGCTGGTCCCGGTAGGGCACGTACTCGCCGAAGGGCACCGGGTGCTGCTTGGTGTACGAGGCGCCGGGGCCCGTCTCCGGGTCCCAGACGATGCCCTGGTTCTCGACGTAGCCCTCGCGCTCGGGGTGGTCGACGAGGGCTCCGACGAGGACGGGGACGCCCACGGCCTCCGCCGCCCGGTCGATGGCGTCGTACGCCTGCGGGTACCGGTGCGGGTCCAGGTCCGAGGCGTTCTCCGGCCAGATCACCAGGTCGGGCCGCTCCTCCCGGCCCGCCGCCACGTCCTCGGCCAGCTTCAGGGTGGCCTCGACGTGGTTGTTGAGGATCAGCATCGGGCGGCCGAGGAAGTCCATGCCGGGCTGCTGGACGTTGCCCTGGACGACGGCGATGCGGACGGTGTCGGCCGCCGCGGTGCGGACCGGCACGGCGAGGCCGGCGGCGGTCACGGCCGCGGCCAGGGCGACCGCCCCGGCGGCGGCGAGGGCCGGGCGCGCCGTACGGGGGCCGCCTGCGGCCGGGGAGACGGCCTCGCCCGCCTCGGCGGTCCCGGTCGCCTCGGCCGCTCCGCGCCGCCGGCGGGCGGCGGTGACCGCAGCGGCGGCCGGGACGGCCGCCGCGGCCAGCAGGGCGCCGGTCAGCGCGACGGCGAAGGTCACCAGGGGTGCGCCGCCCAGTGCGGCCAGCGGCAGGAACGGCGAGTCGGTGACGGCGAAGGCCAGCCGCCCCCAGGGGAAACCGCCGAAGGGGATCCGGTCGCGCGCCCACTCCTCGGCCACCCACAGACAGGCGCCCCACAGCGGCCACAGCGGCAGCCGCGAGGTCGCGGCCAGCGCGGCGCCCAACGGGACGAAGAACAGCGACTCCACCAGGGACAGGCCGAGCACCGCGTCCCAGCCGATGACGTGGAGCCACTTGAGCAGTACGAAGAAGAACGGCAGTCCCATGGCGAGGCCGAGCCAGGCCCCCTGCCGGGCGGTACGCCCCCGGGTGAGGAGGGCGAGGGCGGCGACCGCTGCGATCGACAGCGGCCACAGGCCGTACGGGGGGAAGGCGGCGGCCAGTGCGGCGCCGCTCACCGCCGCCGCCACCGTGCGCCACCCCTCGCGGCGTGCCGACCGGGCCAGGCGGACGGGGAGCCGGGGCCGGGCCGGGCGCCCGGCGGGCCGGGGAGCCGGGCGGGGCCCGGCCGCGCCGACCGTGTCGGCCTGGACGGCCCGGGCCGCCGTACGGCGGTGCGGTGGCCGGTCCGGACGGTCGGCGGCCGCGCCGCCGGTCTCGGCTTCGGCGGTGGTCTCGGGACCCGATGGCACGGTCGCGGCCTTTCTTGCAGATCGTGCGGTGACGAGCCCGACCGTACAACGCCCGGCGGCTCCCATGGGGGCGGGGTGGGGCGGATGCGGAGATTCCGCACAGGGGCGGAGGCGGGTTGGGCGGCCCCGCGCGGACGGCGGGCGGGACGGACCAGAGTCAGGGTCAGGGTCCTGCTCGGGATCGGGGCCCGGCGCCCTTCGGGCCGACCTGGGACCCGCTGGCTGCGGATCGGCCGAAAGTCGTTGTCTACTGAGCCTCCGGGCCCCCACCCGGGTCACACCCTCCGACCAGCCGGGACCCCTCCGCCTCCGTGCCGCGGACGCTGGATCTGGCTCCCGGCCGTACGCCGGTGCGACGCACCGCCCATGACCCAGCTCGTTCGACGGCTGTGCGCGGAGGATCCCCGGTCGGACATCCTGTGGTGGACCCGGCCGAACCTACCCGCCGACCTCCGCCGCCTGTCAACACCCTCACCACCTGCGGCGTTTCTCCAAAGCAGCAGGTCAGTGCCGAGAGAGCCGCCGCGGGACGGCGAACCGCGGGAACATCGTTCGGCGGTATGGGCCCGCCCTCCATCACCCGTTCGGGTGTTCGTAGACCGTCCGTCCCCCGACCACCGTCCGCAGGCAGACGGGCAGCGGGCGGTCCGGCCCGAGGTCGGGCAGGCCCGGTGTGCCCGAGCGCGGATCGGTGGACCAGGCGGCGATCCGGCCGTCGGGCACCTGCACCACCAGGTCGCCGGTGCGCCAGACCGCGTAGTCGGCCGGGGCTCCGGGGACGAGGACGCCGGCGTCGTCGCGGCCGACCGCCCGCCAGCCGCCGCGGGTGTGGGCGGTGAACGCGGCACGGACGGAGATCCGGTGCTCGGGGGTGCGGTGGAAGGCGGCGGCGCGCAGGGTACCCCAGGGGTCGAGCGGGGTGACGGGGCTGTCGGAGCCGAGCGCCAGGGGCACACCGGCGCGCAGCAGGGCGGCGTACGGGTTCAGGGTGCGGGCGCGTTCGCGGCCCAGGCGCCGGGCGTACATGCCGTCCCCACCGCCCCAGGCGGCGTCGAAGGCCGGCTGGACGGAGGCGGTGAGGGCCAGCTCGGCGAAGGCCGCGATGGTGGCCCCGGTCAGCATCTCGGCGTGCTCGACGCGGTGCCGGGCGGCCCGCACCCGCTCCAGGCCGACCCGCTCGGCGGCCGCGCGCACGCCCTCGGTGACGGCGGTGAGGGCGGCGTCGCCGATGGCGTGGAAGCCGGCCTGGATCCCGGCCTCGGTGCAGGCGGCGACGTGGGCGGCGACGGCGGCGGCGTCCAGGTGGCCGGTGCCCCGGTGGCCGGCGTCGGCGTAGGGCTCGTGCAGATGGGCGGTGTGGGAGCCCAGGGAGCCGTCGGCGAAGAGGTCGCCCGCGGCGCCGAGGGCGCCGAGCTCACGCACCCGCCGTGCGCCCTCGGGGGAGGTGATGTGCTCGGCCCAGTAGCCGAAGACACGGGGCCCGGGCTCGGCGGCGGCCAGTTCCAGCAGGCCGGTGAGGTCGTCCTCGCCGGAGATCTCCGGTCCCGCGCACTCGTGGAGGGTGCCGATGCCCCGGGAGGCCGCGTGGCGCAGGGCGGCGCGCTGGGCGTCGGTGCGCTGGGCCGGGGTGACGGAGTCGTGGGCGACGGCGCGCACCGCGTGGTGGGCGTCGCCGGTCAGCGCGGCGTCGGGGGCGTAACCGGGCAGGTCCGTGACGTCGGTGGCGCCCGGGACGAGGTCGAGCAGCGCGGTGGTGACCAGCGCCGAGTGGACGTCGACGCGGGTGAGGTAGAGCGGCCGGTGGCCGGCGGCCTCGTCGAGTTCGGCGCGGGAGGGGAGGCGCTGCCCGGGCCAGGCGCTGGCGTCCCAGCCGTGGCCGAGCAGGACCCGGTCGTCCGGGCGGGCACGGGCGTGCTCCCGTACGCGCTCCAGGAGCTCCGCCGGGGAGCCGGCGCCGGCCAGGTCGAGGCCGGTGAGCGCCAGGCCGGTCGCGGTGGCGTGGACGTGGGAGTCGGTGAAGGCCGGGGTGACGAGCGCGCCGTCGAGGTGGACCACCTCGTCGACGCCGTCGGCGAAGGAGTCCGCGGCCCCTTCCGAGCCGACCCAGGCGATGCCGTCGCCGTCGACGACCATGGCGGTGGCGAAGGGGTCGGCCGGGCTGTGGACCTCGCCTCCGCGCAGGAGGACGGTGCGGGGGCGGTCGGGGCGGTCGGGACCGTCGTGAGGGGCCGTGCTGTCGCTCATGGCTGCCAGTCTCCCCCTCCCGCGCCGCCCTCGGCCGCCGGGGTGGCCCGTACGCGGCGCGGGGCCCTCACACGCGCGGCGGCCGGGCCTCGTAGGGGGTGGACAGCACGACGGTGGTGCGGGTGGAGACCCCGGCGAGGGAGCGGATGCGCGCCAGCAGGTGCTCCAGTTCGATGGGGGTGGCTACCCGGACCTTGAGGATGTAGTTCTCGTCGCCGGCGACGCTGTGGCACGCCTCGATCTCGGGCACCTCGGCGAGCCGGTCGGCGATGTCGTCCGGGGCGCTGGGGTCGAACGGCTTGACCGAGATGAAGGCCGTCATGGGCAGTCCCACCGCCTCGGGGTCGACGATGGCCGCGTAGCCGCGGATGACACCGCGCTGCTCCAGCCTGCGGACGCGCTGGTGCACCGCCGAGGTCGACAGGCCGGTGGCCCTGCCCAGGTCGGTGTAGCTCATCCGCCCGTCCCTGACGAGCAATTCCACGATGCGACGATCCAGCTCCTCCACGACAGGCAACCTACTGCGCCGGGCGCACCACGGCACACCGATCGGCCCGTCGGCGGCCCCGGGGCGCGGGCGTGTGACGAACGCCACATCCGTGCTCCCGTGTCCGGGAGGGCGCGGAGATTACGGATGGGCGGCGCAGGGAAATGCTTGCTGTGGCCGGGACTCCCTCGATCGGACACCCGGCAGCCCGTCCAAGGGGGATTGCATGCGCAAGGTGAAGTCGCTCCACGCCGGTCACCCGGACACCGAGGCCCACGAGGAGAGTGCCGAGGCCTACGACGCCTACGAGACCTACGAGATCTTCCGGGTGGTCTGCCCGGACTGCGCGCAGCCGATAGCGCTGCTGGCGGACGAGGAGACGCTCCCCGAGCACGCCCTGTGCCCGACTCCGTGGAACCCCTTCGGCCTGACGGTGTGCCAGGGCTCGGGGCGTCCGGTGGAGGACGCCGGGCCCGAGGGCCCCGGGCACGAGACCCGCGAGCAGGACGCCGCGACGCTGCTGACGCTGCCCGAGGGGCTGCACTGGCGGATGCAGCCGTTCTCCCACGTGGGCGGCCCGGGCACGCACCCGATGCGCGTTCCGCGCGGGCGGCACCCGCGCCACTGACGGCTCGCGCCGCCCCGCACGGCACAAGCGGCACGCCGGGACGCGACGCGGCCCGCCACCGGCCTCGGGATGTGGGCACCCCGTACGTCCCGTGCGCACAGGCGGGCACGCGGCGCAGTACCCGCGGGCTCCGGCCAGCCGGGCCGGGACTGCCACGCCCTCG
>NZ_JBKJFM010000093.1:0-24227 GCF_046614825.1 Streptomyces nanhaiensis | reverse complement strand
ACCGCGGCACGGACCGTCCGCAGGGACGCGGGGTCGCCCTCCGCGACCAGCTGGGCGTAGGAGGTGGGCACGCCGTACAGCAGCGTGACACCGTGGCGGGAACACGCCTCGCAGACATCGGCGGGGGGGGGTCGCCGGGGCAGGAGGACGGCGCCTCCGCCGGCGAACTGCCCGCCGGATCGGGCGAGCGGCGCCCCAGCTGGGCCGACGGCCGCGGCGAGCGGGCGTCCGGCCGTTACGGGGCCCCCGACGCGCCGCGCGGTCACGAGGAGGCGGAGAGCACCTCGGAGTTCGCCCGCCCGGGCGGTCCCGGCGCGTATCCGCAGCAGCCCGCCGGGCCCGGCGAGACCGCCCAGCTTCCGCGTGTGGAGCCGCAGGGCGACCCGCGCGGTCCGCAGGACACCGGTCAGTACCCCCGGCCCCAGGACCCGCAGCACACCGGCGGGTACGCCCTCCCGCGCGGTCCCCAGGAGACCGGTCAGTATCCGGTCCCCCGGAGCCCCCAGGCCCCCCAGAGCCCGCAGGACACCGGCCAGTACGCCGTCCCCCGGCAGGGTGCCTCGACCGCCCGCGAGTCCTCCGCCTACGAACTGCCCGGCAGCAGCCCGGCCGCGACGGGCTCGGACGAGCGCACGCCGATCTTCGAGTCGATGGAGTCGAGCTGGTTCAGCGCCCGGCAGGCCGCCCAGCAGGCTCCGGCGACCGCGTCGTCGGGCGAGTCCCAGCCCCCGCCCCCGTCGCCGGGGGCGTCCGGCCCGGCAGCCCCGCAGCGGTCCGAGAGGCCCGCCCGGCCGGCGCCCCAGCGGCAGTCCACCGGCGGATCCGGTGACGCCGCCGGGTGGCAGGAGACCCCGAACGACGAGCGCTGGCGCCGGGCCGAACAGCTCCGCCAGCCCGCCGCCGGCGGGGTCACCACCTCCGGTCTGCCCCGCCGCGTGCCGCGTGCCAACCTCGTGGCGGGCACCGCGCAGCAGCGGCCGTCCACACCGACCGGCCCGCAGGTCTCGCGCGCGCCCGACGACGTACGCGGCCGGCTGACCAATCTCCGCCGGGGCATCCAGCAGGGCCGGCAGGCCGGAAGCGGCCAGGCCGGCGGCAGCCGCGGTACAGGCCCCACCTACCAGCAGGAGCGTTAGTTGAGTCCGATGAGCCAGGCGGCGCAGAATCTGAACTGGTTGATCACCAACTTCGTGGACAACACCCCGGGGGTGTCGCACACGGTGGTGGTCTCCGCCGACGGCCTCCTTCTGGCCATGTCCGAGGGGTTTCCGCGGGATCGTGCCGATCAGTTGGCGGCGGTCGCGTCGGGGCTGACCTCGCTGACCGCCGGTGCGTCGCGCATCTTCGAGGGGGGTGCGGTGAACCAGACGGTGGTGGAGATGGAGCGGGGGTTCCTGTTCATCATGTCGATCTCGGACGGTTCGTCGCTGGCGGTGCTGGCGCATCCGGAGGCGGACATCGGTCTGGTCGGGTACGAGATGGCCCTGCTGGTGGATCGCGCGGGTACGGTGCTGACGCCCGACCTCCGCGCCGAACTGCAGGGAAGTCTGCTCAACTAGTCCACGCTCCCCCCACACGAGCACTACAGTCCGCATCGTCGACCACATGCCTCGCTCGGAGGAGCCATGACCCCGCCGCCCGCCTCACCCGGTCCGTACGGTGGCCTGAACGACCACGCGCCGTACGGCGGTGAGGGCGACCAGCCGCTGGTGCGGCCGTACGCCATGACCGGGGGCCGTACCCGGCCGCGCTACCAGCTCGCCATCGAGGCGCTGGTGAGCACCACAGCCGACCCGGCGCAGCTCATGGGTCTGCTCCCGGAGCACCAGCGGATCTGCCACCTGTGCCAGGAGGTCAAGTCGGTGGCGGAGATCTCGGCGCTGCTCGCGATACCCCTGGGCGTGGCCCGTATCCTCGTCGCCGACCTGGCCGAGGCCGGGATGGTGGCGATCCACCAGCCGGGCAGCAGCAGCGAGCCCGGTGGCGCACCGGATGTGACACTGCTCGAAAGGGTGCTCAGTGGACTTCGCAAGCTCTAGCCCGCAGGCCGCCTACGGGGCCTCCTCGCCGCGTGCCACCACCTCCGCGAAGATCGTGGTGGCGGGCGGGTTCGGCGTGGGCAAGACGACCTTCGTGGGCGCCGTGTCGGAGATCAACCCGCTGCGTACCGAAGCCGTGATGACCGCCGCGTCCGCCGGAATCGACGACCTGACGCACACCGGTGGCAAGACCACCACCACGGTGGCGATGGACTTCGGCCGCATCACGCTGGACCAGGACCTGATCCTGTACCTGTTCGGTACGCCGGGCCAGGACCGGTTCTGGTTCATGTGGGACGATCTGGTGCGCGGTGCGATCGGTGCGGTGGTGCTGGTGGACACCCGCCGGCTGGCGGACTGCTTCCCGGCGGTGGACTACTTCGAGAACTCGGGTCTGCCGTTCGTGATCGCGCTGAACGGGTTCGACGGGCACCAGCCGTACACGCCGGACGAGGTGCGCGAGGCGCTGCAGATCGGTCCGGACGCGCCGATCATCACCACCGACGCGCGGCACCGGGCGGAGGCGAAGAGCGCGCTGATCACGCTGGTCGAGCACGCGCTCCTGGCGCGTCTGCGCTGATCCGGGCACCGGCTGCGTACGGTGGCCGCCCGGATCACCCAAGTCGCCGACGGCGACAGCGGGTTATGGATCAGTAGCCGGGACGGACCGGGCCCCGTGCCCGTTCCGTCCCGGTCTTCATAACGTTTCGACAGAGAATTGCGGAGCGGATGCCACTCGCCGCGAGCGGCCCGTTCCCCAGCGCGTACAAAATTTCAGCCTTTCGTGAACCTGTGGGCCATATGCCCTTTTCCTCCCCGGTGCCCGCGTGTGGTTCGCCACTGGTCCAGGTGTTTGGAAAGCCTCTGCCTGCCGTGCTGAAATTCGCTGAACTCAGCAGTAGTTACGGTTTCATCGAAGACGATGGGCTGAAGCCGAGAGGTTTGGTCGAGTGAGGCGAAGCAATCCGAGCTCCCCGACCGGGGAGCCGCGTGGCAACTTCACGCCGCCGCAGCGCGCCGTGGAGGCGCACTCCGACCTGCCCGGAAACGGCGGGGAGTCGGGCAGCGGCGGCCGGTTCGCGGTGCGCAACTGGCGTGTGGCCACCAGACTGAACGCCATTCTCCTCATCCCCGTGCTCGTCGCCCTGGTCTTCGGCGGCTTCCGGGTGCAGGACTCCCTGGACACGCTGAACGAGGCGGAGGAGGCCAACCGCACCGCGGAACTGGTCCGCGCCGCCGCCACGTACGGCCACGCCCTGATCGACGAGCGCGACCGCACCGCCGCGCCGCTGCTGCAGGGCAAGACCGAGGACCCGGTGATCCAGGAGGTGCGCGGGGTCACCGACGCCGCGCGCGAGGAGTTCTACCGCCGCGTCGACCAGATGCCCGACCACGAGAACCTCAAACGCCGACTCGCCGCCTTCCAGAAGGTCGAGCCGAAGCTGGAGGAGCTGCGGCAGGCCGCCTACACCGAGCGGCTGAAGGGCGTGGAGACCGAGGAGGGCTACGTCCAGGTCCAGCACCCGCTGATGGAGTTCTCCAACGAACTGGGCCTGGGCACCGGCAACATCACCTCCTACGGCCGCAGCGTCTACGCCGCCTCCCTCTCCAAGGCCGCCGAGTCCCTGCAGCGCTCGATCGGCACCCACCTGCTGATCAAGCCCGGTCCGGGCGCGGCGGACAGGCAGCGCCAGCTCACCGCCTTCAGCTCCTACGCGTACCTGGAGAACATCGCCGTCGAGGAGTACCGCGGCGGTTCCTCCCCGGAGGACTGGGAACTGCTGCAGGAGGAGATGGCCAAGGCCGGTGAGGACGCCCGTGAGCGGCTCGCCGAGGCCGAGGAGGAGGCCGAGGCCGCCGGACGGGACTTCACCGCCCCGCCCGCGACCGACAAGATGATCCAGGCCATCGCCGCCGGGACCTCCCCCCAGAAGCTGCGGGCCGGCGGCGTCACCGCCGAGAACTGGTACACAGCGGCCACCGCCAAGTTCAACGCCTACCGCGAGGTGGAGAAGCAGCTCACCGACCGGGCGGTGAACGAGACGGCCGAGATCGCCTCGGACGCCAAGCGGGACGCCATCGTCAACTCCGTCATCGTGCTCGCCGCCCTGGTGATCGCCTTCGTGATCGCCGGCATGATGGCCCGCTCGATGAGCAGCAGCATGCGCAGGCTGCGCACCGCCGCCTTCGACGTCGCCCAGCAGCGGCTGCCGATGCTGGTCGACCAGCTCTCCCGCACCGACCCGGGCAAGGTCGATACCCGCGTCGAGCCCATCCCGATCAAGAGCCGCGACGAGATCGGCGAGGTCGCCCGCGCCTTCGACCAGGTCCACCGCGAGGCGGTCCGCCTCGCGGCCGAGCAGGCGCTGCTGCGGGGGAACGTCAACGCCATCTTCACCAACCTCTCGCGCCGCAACCAGGGCCTCATCGAGGGCCAGCTCGCCCTCATCACGGACCTGGAGAACAACGAGGCCGACCCGGACCAGCTGGAGAACCTCTTCAAGCTGGACCACCTGGCGACCCGTATGCGCCGCAACGGCGAGAACCTGCTGGTCCTCGCGGGCGAGGAGCCCGGCCGCCGCTGGACCCAGCCGGTGCCGCTGGTGGACGTGCTGCGCGCCGCCTCCTCCGAGGTGGAGGACTACGAGCGCATCGAGCTGTCCGGCGTCTCCGAGAGCGAGATCCACGGCGCCGTCGTCACCGACCTGGTGCACCTGCTGGCCGAGCTGCTGGAGAACGCCACCTCGTTCTCCTCGCCGCAGACCAAGGTCCGGGTCACCGCGACCAGGCTGCCCGACGGCCGGGTGATGATCGAGATCCACGACAAGGGCATCGGTCTGACCCCCGAGGACTTCGCCGACATCAACCACAAGCTGGCCAACCCGCCGACGGTGGACGCGGCCATCTCCCAGCGCATGGGCCTGTTCGTGGTCGGCCGGCTGGCCAGCCGGCACGGCATCCGCGTCCAGCTGCGCCCCTCCGGCGAGCAGGCGGGCACCACCTCGCTGGTCATGCTCCCGGAGGAGATCACGCACGGTGGCGGCGGCCAGGACGAGGTCGAGGAGGACTTCACCGTCTCCCGGATCGTCCCGGAGCAGCCGAACGCGGCCCAGTCCGCGCACCACGACCAGCAGCGGCAGCTCTCCGCCGCCGATCTGGGCTTCGACGACTCCCGCTACGGTTCCCAGGCCGGTTCGCAGGACGACTCCCGGCTCGACCCGGTCGGGCGTTCGCTGACGCGCGAGGAGCGGCGTGCGGCGCTGGAGTCCCAGCAGTCCCAGTCCCAGCAGCCCCAGTCCCAGTACCAGCGGCAGGACGGCGACTACGGCGACGGGCCTAACGCCCAGGAGCGGTACGCCCCCCAGCAGGCCCCCTACGACCCCGAGCAGACCGGCCAGTACGGCTCGCAGGCCGGATTCCCGGAGGCCGCCCCCTACGGGCAGGAGGCCGGGTACGGCCAGGGGTACCAGGGCGAGTACGGGCAGCAGTACCGGCAGGACGGCGGGTACGGCCAGGGGTACCAGGAGGAGTACCGGCCGGACTACGGAGCCGGGTACGACGGGAACGGCTATGACGGGAACGGCTACGGCGCCGGACAGGGGTCCGTCCGGAATACGGAAGCGGAATCCTTCCCCAGCGCTCCCGAAGACGGCCGGGAACGCGTAGGCTTCGATCGACCGGGGCAGACTTCGGACGCTTCCCCCACTGTGACCGGCGCAGGACTCCCGCGCCGGGAGCCGCGGAGGCCGCAGTCCGAGGAAGTCCCGGCCCCGCAGTACCAGCCGCAAGCGGAATCTCCGGAGGTGCCCCGGCAGGCGGATCGTTCCGACGATTCCGGCTGGCGCACGGCGAACGACGAGCGCTGGCAGCGTGCGGAGGGTCTCCGCGACCCCAAGGCCGGCGGAGTCACCCCCTCCGGTCTGCCCCGCCGCGTGCCCAGGGCCAACCTGGTCGAGGGCGCCGCGGAGCAGACACCCCAGGAGGGGGCCCAGGTCTCCCGCAACCCGGAGGACGTCCGCGGCAGGTTGAGTAACCTGCACCGCGGCGTCCGGCGGGGACGCACCGCGGGCGGCTCGGACAACACCCAGAATGACCGACCGGGCTTCGGCCCCGGCAGCACCTACGATCAGGAGCGTTAGTGTGAGCCCGATGAGCCAGGCGGCGCAGAACCTGAACTGGTTGATCACCAACTTCGTGGACAACACCCCGGGGGTGTCGCACACGGTGGTGGTCTCCGCCGACGGCCTCCTTCTGGCCATGTCCGAGGGGTTTCCGCGGGATCGTGCCGATCAGTTGGCGGCGGTCGCGTCGGGGCTGACCTCGCTGACCGCCGGTGCGTCGCGCATCTTCGAGGGGGGTGCGGTGAACCAGACGGTGGTGGAGATGGAGCGGGGGTTCCTGTTCATCATGTCGATCTCGGACGGTTCGTCGCTGGCGGTGCTGGCGCATCCGGAGGCGGACATCGGTCTGGTCGGGTACGAGATGGCCCTGCTGGTGGATCGCGCGGGTACGGTGCTGACACCCGACCTCCGCGCCGAACTGCAGGGAAGTCTGCTCAACTAGCAATACAGGCCGTGCGTATCGCGTCTCCGCGCCATAAGGTGCGGGGACGCGGTGGGCTAGCGGCACACGGAAGACGGCGGCCCGAGTGACATCAGGCAGTGGAGGAGGAGACGTGGCAACACCCCCAGGCGGTCCCTACGGCGGTGAGCACCAGTCTCACCCGCAGCACGACCCGCCCATGAAGCGCTACAACTTCCCCTCCGCCCCCAGCGGGCAGCAGTGGCAGGAACCCCACTCCCAGCCCGGGCCGCAGCAGTACCCCCAGTACCAGCAGCCTCAGCAGCCCCACCCTCCGCAGCCTCCCCACCAGAGGCAGGCGGAGGAGCCCCCGCGGCCCCGCCGAGCCAGGTCGGCGTCCGACGGCGGCGGCGGTTCGTCGCCGCTGGTGCGGCCGTACGCCATGACCGGGGGCCGTACCCGGCCGCGCTACCAGCTCGCCATCGAGGCGCTGGTGCACACCACCGCGCAGCCCGCACAGCTCCAGGGGCAGCTCCCGGAGCACCAGCGGATCTGCCATCTGTGTTACGAGATCAAATCGGTTGCCGAGATCTCCGCACTTCTCTCCATTCCCTTGGGCGTCGCCCGTATCCTCGTGGCCGACCTGGCCGAGGCCGGCCTCGTCGCCATTCACCAGCCGGGCAGCAGCAGCGAGCCCGGTGGCCAGCCAGATGTGACACTGCTCGAAAGGGTGCTCAGTGGACTTCGCAAGCTCTAGCGGTGCAACCCGCTCCACCACCTCCGCGAAGATCGTGGTGGCGGGCGGGTTCGGCGTGGGCAAGACGACCTTCGTGGGCGCCGTGTCGGAGATCAACCCGCTGCGCACCGAAGCCGTGATGACCGCCGCGTCCGCCGGAATCGACGACCTGACGCACACCGCCGACAAGACCACCACCACGGTGGCGATGGACTTCGGCCGCATCACGCTGGACCAGGACCTGATCCTGTACCTGTTCGGTACGCCGGGCCAGGACCGGTTCTGGTTCATGTGGGACGATCTGGTGCGCGGTGCGATCGGTGCGGTGGTGCTGGTGGACACCCGCCGGCTGGCGGACTGCTTCCCGGCGGTGGACTACTTCGAGAACTCGGGTCTGCCGTTCGTGATCGCGCTGAACGGGTTCGACGGGCACCAGCCGTACACGCCGGACGAGGTGCGCGAGGCGCTGCAGATCGGTCCGGACGCGCCGATCATCACCACCGACGCGCGGCACCGGGCGGAGGCGAAGAGCGCGCTGATCACGCTGGTCGAGCACGCGCTCATGGCACGTCTGCGCTGAACACGTCTGCGCTGAACACGTCCGGGCCCGAACACGTCCGCGCCGGGCGGCCGGGAGGCTCTCCTCCCCGCTTCCCATCGCTACCCGGGAACCACACCTCCACACATGCGCACGGCAGGGCCCCGCACACCGCGAGTGTGCGGGGCTTACCCTTGAGTGTCATCTCCCACCCGCGATCAACGAGGGGCAGCACCACCCGTGCGCATCGCCAGATTCTCCATCGACGGCAACGTCGCGTTCGGAGTCGTGGAAGGGGACGCCACCAGCGGCGACGGCCTCGTCCTCGACATCATCAAGGGCCATCCCTTCGCCGAGTTCGAGCGTTCGGGCAGGAGGGTCCCCCTGGACAAGGTGCGGCTGCTGCCGCCCGTGCTGCCGAACAAGGTGGTGGCCATCGGCCGCAACTACGCCGAGCACGCCGCGGAGATGGGGGGCGACGTCCCCGAGGTGCCGGTCGCGTTCTTCAAGCCCTCCACCTCGGTGATCGGCCCCGGCGACCCGATCGTCTACCCCTCCTTCTCCCGCGAGGTGCACCACGAGGCCGAGCTGGCCGTGGTCATCGGCCGGATGTGCAGCCAGGTGCCCCGGGAGCGGGTGGCGGACGTGATCCTCGGCTACACCTGCGCCAACGACGTCACCGCCCGCGACGTCCAGCGCACCGAGTCCCAGTGGGCCCGGGCCAAGGGCTTCGACAGCTCCTGCCCGCTGGGCCCGTGGGTGGTCACCGACGTCGACCCCGCGGACCTGGCCGTCATGTGCACGGTCAACGGCGAGCAGCGCCAGCTCGGCCGCACCGGCCAGATGGTCCGCTCGGTGGAGGACCTCGTCGTCCACATCACCGAGGCGATGACCCTGCTCCCCGGGGACGTCATCCTCACCGGCACCCCGGCGGGCGTCGGCCCCATCAACGTCGGCGACGAGGTCGCCGTCACCATCGAAGGCATCGGCACTCTCACCAACAAGGTGATCAAGCGTGGCTAGCGCATCTGACGTACGCGTACGGTTCTGTCCCTCGCCGACCGGCAACCCCCATGTGGGCCTGGTCCGCACCGCCCTGTTCAACTGGGCGTTCGCCCGGCACCACGGCGGCACCCTGGTCTTCCGCATCGAGGACACCGACGCGGCCCGCGACTCCGAGGAGTCCTACGAGCTGCTGCTGGACTCGATGCGCTGGCTGGGCCTGACCTGGGACGAGGGCCCCGAGGTCGGCGGCCCGTACGCCCCCTACCGGCAGTCGCAGCGCATGGACGTCTACGCCGACGTCGCGCGGAAGCTGATGGATGCCGGCCACGCCTACCGCTGCTACTGCACCGCCGAGGAACTGGAGGAGCGCCGCGAGGCCGCCCGCGCGGCCGGGAGGCCCTCCGGCTACGACGGCAAGTGCCGCACCCTCACCGACGAGCGGAAGGCCGCGTACGAGGCCGAGGGCCGCGCCTCGATCGTCCGCTTCCGGATGCCGGACGAGACGATCACCTTCACCGACCTGGTCCGCGGGGAGCTGACCTTCGCCCCGGAGAACGTCACCGACTACGGCATCGTCCGCGCCAACGGCGCCCCGCTGTACACGCTGGTCAACCCGGTCGACGACGCCCTGATGGAGATCACCCACGTCCTGCGCGGAGAGGACCTGCTCTCCTCCACCCCCCGCCAGATCGCGCTGTACCGGGCGCTGGCGGAGATCGGCGTGGGCAACGGGAGCATCCCGCGGTTCGGGCACCTGCCGTACGTGATGGGGGAGGGCAACAAGAAGCTCTCCAAGCGCGACCCGCAGTCCTCGCTCAACCTCTACCGCGAGCGCGGCTTCCTCCCCGAGGGCCTGCTCAACTACCTGGCCCTGCTGGGCTGGTCGATCGCCGAGGACCGCGACATCTTCTCCCTGGAGGAGATGGTCGCCGCCTTCGAGATCGGCGACGTCAACGCCAACCCCGCGCGCTTCGACCTCAAGAAGTGCGAGGCCATCAACGCCGTCCACATCCGGGACCTGGACACCAAGGAGTTCATCGCCCGCTGCGAGCCGTGGCTGACCGCCCCGCACGCACCGTGGACGCCCGAGAGCTTCGACCGCGCCGCCTTCGAGGCGCTGGCCCCGCTGGCCCAGACCCGCCTCACGGTCCTGTCGGACATCACCGCCAACGTCGACTTCCTCTTCCTGGACGAGCCGGTGGAGGACGAGGCGGCCTGGAACAAGGCCATGAAGCCCGGCGCGGACGCCCTGCTGCGCACCGCGCGGGCCAAGCTCGCCGAGGCGGAGTGGAACGCCGAGGCCCTCAAGGCGGCCGTCCTGGCCGCCGGGGAGGAGCACGGGCTCAAGCTCGGCAAGGCCCAGGCCCCGGTCCGCGTCGCCGTCACCGGACGCACCGTCGGGCTGCCCCTGTTCGAGTCCCTGGAGGTCCTGGGGCGGGAGCGGACCCTGTCCCGCGTGGACGCCGCCCTGGCCAGGCTGGAGGCCGCCGCCGCACAGGCGTGAGCCGTCCATGACGCCCCCCGTTCCCGGTGTTCGCGCCGGGAGCGGGGGGCGTCAACGACTGCGGCCGTTCCCGAAGGAGCGGCCACGGGGCCCGGGGCGGCGGACAGGGCCTCGCGGGCGGTGTCCCCGGTGTCGCGGACGTGGGCGGCCCCGGTGGCGGCGACCTCCGCGCACCGCCGCCCTCGGCCCCGCCGACCGCTCCTCACCCGGACGAGCCGGCCGGCTGCGGCCTGCTCCACGACCATGCCTTTCCCGGCAACTTCTCGGTGTACAGCAGCGATTCCCGCGGAGACATGACCCCGGGCTCCGGTGATCCCGCAGCGCAGGGCCGCGCCCCGGACGCGGAGACGGGCCGCGGTCCGTGGCCCGTCTCCCGGCTCTCCAGCCGCTGGACGGTCACCCCTCGCCGGGGACCGGGCAAGACGGTCCGGGCGGAGATCCGGCCGGAGGGCAGGAGACAAGGGCCGCCGCGGAAGCGGGGAAGGCCGAACGCGTCGGGGAGGGCGACACTTGCGCGCGCATCCGTCCCGGGGCGGAACTCGACGACGGCCACCTGCGCGCGGCGGGGGAGTGGCGGGCCGGGGCCGTTACCTGCCGGGCCGGTGGCCGGTGGTGATCGCCCGGGCGTGAACCGATGTGCCCGAAGCGGCCGTCGTGGTCACGTTCCGTACGGGAGTGGTGCCGGTGGCGGGTGTTTCCGGCCGCCGGCGACCCGGCGGGAACTCGTTTTGGAGCACGGGCTTCGATCGGGTAATGTTCTTCCCGTCGCCAGGCGGAACGGGCCGAAAGGCCGGAGACGCAAGGCGGTCACCAGGACGAAAGTTCCGCAAGAGCTTGAGTTCCGGTGGGGTATGGTGTAATTGGCAGCACGACTGATTCTGGTTCAGTTAGTCTAGGTTCGAGTCCTGGTACCCCAGCGCGATCTTCCCAGCGAGATCCAAGCCCCCGTTGTGTAGCGGCCTAGCACGCCGCCCTCTCAAGGCGGTAGCGCCGGTTCGAATCCGGTCGGGGGTACTCGGTCCTTCGAGACCGCTGCTGGGGCCCCCGTTGTGTAGCGGCCTAGCACGCCGCCCTCTCAAGGCGGTAGCGCCGGTTCGAATCCGGTCGGGGGTACGGACGAGAAAAGGCCCTCCGCTTCGGCGGAGGGCCTTTCCCGTTGCGCCTGCGTCTCCACTCGTGTCCGCGTCGCCCCGGCGGGGCCCGGCGGCCGGGCCCCGGTCCTTCCGGTGATCAGCCCCCGTTGCGGCGCAGCGCCTCGGTGAGGCGGCCGGCGGCCTCCACGATCGCCTGGGCGTGCATCCGGCCGGGGTGGCGGGTCAGGCGCTCGATCGGGCCCGAGACCGACACCGCGGCCACCACGCGGTTGGACGGGCCGCGTACCGGAGCCGAGACCGAGGCGACACCGGGCTCGCGTTCGCCGATGGACTGGGCCCAGCCGCGCCGCCGCACACCCGAGAGGGCCGTCGCCGTGAAGCGGGCGCCCTGCAGTCCGCGGTGCAGCCGCTCCGGCTCCTCCCAGGCCATCAGGACCTGGGCCGCGGAGCCGGCCTTCATGGGGAGGGTGGAGCCGACCGGCACGGTGTCCCGCAGTCCGGACAGCCGTTCCGCCGCGGCGACGCAGATGCGCATGTCCCCCTGGCGGCGGTAGAGCTGGGCGCTCTCACCGGTGACGTCGCGCAGGTGCGTGAGCACCGGACCCGCCGAGGCGAGCAGCCTGTCCTCGCCCGCGGCGGCGGCCAGCTCGGCCAGGCGCGGACCCAGGATGAAACGGCCCTGCATGTCGCGGGCCACGAAGCGGTGGTGTTCCAGTGCCACCGCGAGCCGGTGCGCCGTGGGGCGCGCGAGCCCGGTCGCTCCGACCAGCCCGGCGAGGGTGGCCGGACCGGACTCCAGAGCGCTCAATACCAGAGCCGCCTTGTCGAGTACGCCGACGCCGCTAGAGTTGTCCATGCAACGATATTCGCGTCTCACATTACGAAACGCAAGTTCAATTTCCCCGGGAACCCGCCAAGCTGGGGTGACAGTCGCCACCCCGCCCGTGCGGAGACGGCGGCACGGATGTCGAGACGAGGCCGGCAGTGCGGCCGGTCGGAGGGAAAGCGATGGGACGGACACTCGCGGAGAAGGTCTGGGACGACCACGTCGTCCGGCGCGCGGAAGGCGAGCCCGACCTCCTCTTCATCGACCTGCACCTGCTGCACGAGGTCACCAGCCCCCAGGCGTTCGACGGGCTGCGCAAGAACGGGCGCCGGGTGCGGCGCACCGACCTCACCATCGCCACCGAGGACCACAACACCCCCACCCTCGACATCGACAAGCCCATCGCCGACCCCGTCTCGCGCACCCAGCTGGAGACGCTGCGCAAGAACTGCGCGGACTTCGGGGTGCGGCTGCACCCGCTGGGCGACGTCGAGCAGGGTGTCGTCCACGTCGTGGGACCGCAGCTGGGACTGACCCAGCCGGGCATGACGGTGGTCTGCGGCGACAGCCACACCTCCACGCACGGCGCCTTCGGCGCGCTGGCGTTCGGCATCGGCACCAGTCAGGTCGAGCACGTCCTGGCCACCCAGACCCTGCCGATGGCGCCTTTCAGGACCATGGCGATCACGGTCAACGGCGAGCTGCCCGAGGGGGTGACCGCCAAGGACCTGATCCTGGCGATCATCGCCCGGATCGGCACCGGCGGCGGGCAGGGCTATGTGATCGAGTACCGCGGCGAGGCCATCGAGAAGCTGTCGATGGAGGCGCGGATGACCATCTGCAACATGTCCATCGAGGCCGGCGCCCGCGCGGGCATGATCGCCCCGGACGAGACCACCTTCGCCTACCTCGCCGGGCGCGAGCACGCGCCGGCCGGCGCCGACTGGGACGCGGCCGTGGAGTACTGGCGGACCCTGCGCACCGACGACGACGCCGTCTTCGACCACGAGGTGGTCATCGAGGCGTCCGAGCTGGCGCCGTTCGTGACCTGGGGCACCAACCCCGGCCAGGGCGCGCCGCTGAGCGAGAGCGTGCCGGACCCGGCGTCCTTCACCGACCCCAGCGAGAAGCTGGCCGCCGAGAACGCGCTGAAGTACATGGGGCTGACCGCAGGGCAGCCGCTGCGCGAGATCGCCGTGGACACCGTGTTCGTCGGCTCGTGCACCAACGGCCGCATCGAGGACCTGCGCGCGGCCGCCGCCCTGCTCCAGGGCCGGAAGGTCGCCGACGGGGTGCGGATGCTGGTGGTGCCCGGCTCGGTACGGGTGGCGCTCCAGGCCGTCGAGGAGGGCCTGGACAAGGTGTTCACGGAGGCCGGCGCCGAGTGGCGGCACGCGGGCTGCTCGATGTGCCTGGGCATGAACCCCGACCAGCTCAAGCCCGGCGAGCGCGCCGCGTCCACCTCCAACCGCAACTTCGAGGGCAGGCAGGGCAAGGGCGGCCGCACCCATCTGGTCTCCCCGCAGGTGGCCGCCGCCACCGCGGTCCTGGGCCACCTGGCCTCGCCCGCCGACCTGTCCGACGCAACCGAGCTCGCGGGAGTCTGAGGAAAGCCATGGAAGCCTTCACCACCCACACCGGCCGCGCCGTCCCGCTGCGCCGCTCCAACGTCGACACCGACCAGATCATCCCCGCGCACTGGCTGAAGAAGGTCACCCGCGACGGCTTCGAGGACGGCCTGTTCGAGGCCTGGCGCAAGGACGAGGAGTTCGTGCTCAACCGGCCGGAGCGGCAGGGCGCCACCGTGCTGGTGGCCGGACCCGACTTCGGCACCGGCTCCTCGCGCGAGCACGCGGTCTGGGCGCTGCAGAACTACGGCTTCAAGGCCGTGATCTCCTCCCGCTTCGCCGACATCTTCCGCGGCAACTCGCTGAAGAACGGCCTGCTGACCGTCGTCCTGCCGCAGCGGACCGTGGACGCGCTGTGGGAGCTGACGGAGGCCGACCCGACGGCCGAGATCACCGTCGACCTCGTGGAGCGCAAGGTCACCGCGCCCGGCGTCGAGGCGGACTTCGAGCTGGACGAGAACGCCCGCTGGCGGCTGCTGGAGGGGCTGGACGACATCAGCATCACCCTGCGTCACGAGGAGGACATCGCCGCCTACGAGGCCAAGCGCCCCTCCTTCAAACCGCAGACGCTCCCGGCCTGACGCGCTGACGTCCTGAGGCGTTGACGCCCTGACGTCCGGCATCCGCCCGGTGCGGCGGACGTCCGCCGCGCACCCCCTTCGAGCGCCCCCGGCTCCACGAGCCGGGGGCGCTCGGGCGTACGGGCGGGAACACGGGGAACAGGGGGAGGAGAGGGAGCAAGTTCCTTCCTGTGCCGCGCAGTTGCCTCACCCGTACGTGTCCGCCCGCGGCGTGTTGGGGCCGACCGGGATGACAACTCACCTCCAATGGCACAATCGGAACATGGAAAGCGACGGTCAACTCCCCCTCTACGACCTCGTCGCCGTCCGCCTGAAGGAGGCGCACGCCGCGGTGCGCGCGCTGCAAGTGCCCGACGACGTACGGGCGGCGCTCTCCCGCAGGCTCCTCGCCGTCACGGCCGTCGCGAAGCACGACCTGGCCGGCGCGGCCCGGCGGCTGGAGCGACTGGTGCAGGACATCGAGGCGGGTAACGGCCTCTTCCCCGGAGAACGGGAAGACCGGCGCGCGGATCGAAGTGCGTGATGGTCTATTTCGTTGCGACACAAGGGTGATTCGCACGTTTCGCGTTTGATTTGCGGTGAATATCTGCCTAACGTGCGAAAAAGCTCGGACAGATTCGTTCCGGCAATGCCTCCGAAGGGGAAGACGTGAACAAGGCGCAGCTCGTTGAAGCAATTGCCGACAAGCTCGGCGGACGACAGCAGGCCGCCGACGCGGTCGACGTGGTGCTGGACGCGATCGTCCGTGCGGTCGTGGCCGGCGACCGGGTCTCGGTCACCGGTTTCGGCTCGTTCGAGAAGGTGGAGCGTCCGGCCCGCTACGCCCGCAACCCGCAGACCGGCGAGCGCGTCAGGGTCAAGAAGACCTCCGTTCCGCGTTTCCGTGCCGGCCAGGGCTTCAAGGACCTGGTCAGCGGCGCCAAGAAACTCCCCAAGGGCGGCGAGGTGGCCGTGAAGAAGGCTCCCAAGGGCAGCCTCTCGGGCGGGACCGGCGCCACCACCCGCAAGGCGGCCGCCAAGAAGGCCGCGGCCAAGAAGGCGGCTCCGGCGAAGAAGGCCACGGCGGCGGCGAAGAAGGCGGCGGCCAAGAAGACCACCGCGAAGAAGACGACGGCCAAGAAGGCGGCTCCGGCGAAGAAGGCCACGGCGGCGAAGAAGGCCACCGCCAAGAAGACGACGGGCAAGAAGAGCGCCGGGAAGGCAGTCGCCAAGAAGGCGCCGGCCAAGAAGGCACCCGGCCGCAGGACCTCGGCGCGCAAGAGGGCGGCGAACCGCGGGAAGTGAACCGGGCGCACGGACATGCGGTGACCGCGCCGGGCCGGACTCCAGGGGAGCCCGGCCCGCGGTCCGTCCAGGGGCCGCGGGCCGTGAGCGCCCGGCCCTTCCGCGCCACCGCCCGGCCGGGCCGGGCGGGTCGCGCTCCCGTCCGCCCCGTCCGCCCTGCCCGGCCGCCCGGCTCGTCTAGGCTCGGCGCCATGCAGGCCACCGCGTACACCTATGACCCCGCGACCCGCAGCGGCAGCGTGCTCCTCGACGACGGCACGCCCCTCCCCTTCGGCGCCGAGGCGTTCGACGCGGGAGGTCTGCGGCTGCTGCGCCCGGGCCAGCGGGTGCGGATCGAGACCGAGACCGAGACCGAGACCGAGACCGGGACCGGGACCGGGGCTGAGAACGGGGCCGGCGCCGAGGGCGGGCGGCGCCGGATCACGCTGGTGACGCTGCAGACGTTCTGAGCGTGTGCGGGCCCACTCCCAGGGCCAGCGCCGCGGCCAGGTCCGCACCGGTGTCCACGTCGCGCCGGACGCTGTCCACCCCGGACAGCGTGATCTCCACGGCGCCGGAGCGCAGATGACGGGCGCGCGAGGCACCCCCGAAGGCCGGGGCCAGGGCGCCGCCGGACGCGGCGAGCAGCGTGGTGCCGACCCCGGCCGCGTCGGCCAGGAAGGCCCGGCGGTGCGCCCGTGCCGCGTCCAGCACCCGGGCCAGCTCCGCGGGGCGCAGCGCGGGCAGATCGGCGTTCAGCGCGGCCACCGGAGCGCCGGGGCGCCCCGACCGTACGACCGCCTCACCGTGCTCCAGCGCGGCGTTCAGCCCGGCCCCCGGCGCGTCCGGCACGATCCGCGCCCCCAGAGCGGCCAGTTCCGCCCCCGCGCGCGGGTCGTCCGTGACGATCACCACATCCTCCACCGCCGGGCAGTCCAGCGCCGCGGCGACGGTGTCCTGGGCGAAGGCCAGGGCCAGTCCGGACCGCGGCTCCCTCCCGGCCGCCGGGGCCAGCCTGCTCTTCGCCAGCGCCAGGGGCTTGAGGGGCACCACCAGGGTCCAGCCCCGGGCCGCCGCGGCCTGCGCCGTGTCGTCGCGATGCATCGGCACCATTCTCGCCCACCGCCGGAGCCGCCCGGGGCCTTGCGGGGTTACGGTGTGCTCGACAGGGCGACGGCCCGGGGCGACACTTGTGCGGTTGTTCCCGGCGGCGCGTGTGCCGCAGCAGGCAAGAGGAGATGGTGTCCGGGTGTCCCGCCGCAGAATCGGCTTCTGGTACCGCTTTGCCGCGGTTTTGGCGAAACCGCCCCTGGTGGTGCTGTTCAAGCGGGACTGGCGCGGAATGGAGCATATTCCTGAAGAGGGTGGATTCATCACCGTGGTGAATCACAACTCCTATCTGGACCCGCTCTCCTACGCCCACTACCAGTACAACACCGGCCGAGTCCCCCGTTTCCTGGCCAAGAACTCCCTGTTCAAGGGCGGATTCGTCGGCGCGGTGATGCGCGGCACCGGGCAGATCCCCGTCTACCGCGAGACCGCGGACGCGGTGAGCGCCTTCCGCGCCGCCGTCGAGGCGATCGACAGGGGCGAGTGCGTGGCGTTCTACCCCGAGGGCACCCTCACCCGCGACCCGGACATGTGGCCGATGGAGGGCAAGACCGGCGCCGCCCGCGTCGCCCTGCTCACCAAGGCGCCCGTCATCCCCGTCGCGCAGTGGGGCGCCAACGAGGCCGTGCCGCCGTACGCGGGGATCAAGAAGATCCGGTTCTTCCCGCGCAGGACGCTGACGGTGCTGGCCGGGCCGCCCCTCGACCTGTCGCGGTTCTACGACCGCGAACCCACCGCGGAACTGCTGCGCGAGGTCACCGACGTCATAATGGACGCGATCACGCAACTGCTGGCCGAGGTGCGCGGCGAGCCCGCGCCCGCCCAGCGCTACGACCGCCGCCGGGCGCTCGCGCAGGGCCGTCGCGGGACCGCCGTGAGGGCGGCCGCGGGCAGCGAGCCCGCGCCCGCGCCCGCGGGGTGCGGCGCCGGCGAGGAGAACGCCGTCGGCCGGAACACCGTCGGCCGCGCGGCAGCCGAGGGAGAGAGCGCGTGACGCGAGTCGCCGTCTACGGCACCGGATCCTGGGGCACCGCCTTCGCGATGGTGCTCGCCGACGCCGGCTGCGAGGTGACCCTGTGGGGCCGCCGCGCGGAGCTGGCCGAGGCGGTCAACACCACCCGCACCAACCCCGACTACCTGCCGGGAGTCGTCCTCCCCGAGGCCGTGCGCGCCACCACCGACCCCGCCGAGGCCGCGTCCGGGGCCCGGTTCACGGTGCTGGCCGTACCCTCCCAGACCCTGCGGGGAAACCTCTCGGCGTGGCGGCCGCTGCTGCCGCCGGACACCGTGCTCGTCTCCCTGATGAAGGGCGTCGAACTCGGCACCGCCAAGCGGATGAGCGAGGTGATCGAGGAGGTCGCCGGTGCCGGCCCGGACCGGATCGCCGTGCTGTCCGGCCCCAACCTGGCCCGCGAGATCGCCGAGCGGCAGCCCGCCGCCTCCGTCGTCGCCTGCCGCGACGAGGAGGTGGCCCGCGGGCTCCAGGCAGCCTGCCACACCCCCTACTTCCGCCCCTACACCAACACCGACGTCGTCGGCTGCGAACTGGGCGGGGCGGTGAAGAACGTCATCGCGCTGGCGGTCGGCATCGCCGACGGCATGGGCCTGGGAGACAACGCCAAGGCCTCGCTGATCACCCGCGGTCTGGCCGAGACCACCCGGCTCGGCCTGGCCATGGGCGCCGACGCGCACACCTTCGCCGGTCTGGCGGGCCTGGGAGACCTGGTCGCCACCTGCTCCTCGCCGCTGTCGCGCAACCACACCTTCGGCACCAACCTCGGCAGGGGCATGACCCTGGCGGAGACCGTCGCGGCGACCCGGCAGACCGCCGAGGGCGTCAAGTCCTGCGAGTCGGTGCTGGACCTGGCCCGGCGGCACGACGTCGACATGCCCATCACCGAGACCGTGGTCGACATCGTCCACGACGGCAAGCCGCCGCTGGTCGCCCTCAAGGAACTGATGTCGCGCAGCGCCAAGGCCGAGCGCCGCTGAACGCCCACCACCGTCACGTCAGGTAATCTCGCCCGGATATGAGCAGCCAGTCCTTCTCCCCAGGCCCCCAGACGCCCCCGCCGGCCGGCCGGCGGCCGCGCGTCGCCGTCGTCTTCGGCGGCCGCAGCTCCGAACACGGGATCTCCGTGGTCACCGCGGGCGCCGTACTGCGCGCCATCGACCGCGGCGCCTACGACGTCCTGCCCATCGGCATCACCGCCGACGGCCGCTGGGCGCTGACCGCCGACGACCCCGAGCGCATGGCGATCGCCGACCGCGCGCTGCCGAGCGTGGAGCAGCTCGCCGAGTCCGACACCGGTTCCGTGCTGCTGCCCTTCGAGCCGCACAACCGCGAGGTCGTCTACAGCGAGCCGGGCTCGGTGCCCAAGGTGCTCGGGGAGGTCGACGTCGTCTTCCCCATGCTGCACGGCCCGTACGGCGAGGACGGCACGCTCCAGGGCCTGCTGGACCTGGCCGGAGTGCCCTACGTCGGCTCGGGCGTGCTGGCCTCGGCGGTCGGCATGGACAAGGAGTACATGAAGCGGGTCTTCACCTCCTTCGGGCTGCCCGTCGGGCCCTACACGGTGGTCAGGCCGCGCGAGTGGGAGCAGGACGAGAAGGCCGCGCGGAAGAGGATCGTGGACTTCGCCGCCGACCACGGCTGGCCGGTCTTCGTCAAGCCCGCCCGGGCCGGGTCCTCCTTCGGCATCACCAAGGTCGACGACCTGGCGGGCCTGGACGAGGCGATCGCCGAGGCGCGGCGCCACGACCCCAAGATCATCGTCGAGTCGCTGCTGCGCGGCCGCGAGATCGAGTGCGGGGTCCTGGAGTTCGAGGACGGCCCCCGCGCCAGCCTCCCGGCCGAGATCCCGCCGGCCACCGCCCACGACTTCTACGACTTCGAGGCCAAGTACATCGACTCGGCCGAGGGCCTGGTGCCCGCCCCGCTGACCGGGGAGCAGACCCGCGAGGTCCAGGAGCTGGCGGTGCGCGCCTTCGACGCGGCCTCCTGCGAGGGCCTGGTCCGCGCGGACTTCTTCCTGCTGGACAGCGGCGAGTTCGTCATCAACGAGATCAACACGATGCCCGGCTTCACGCCCATCTCCATGTACCCGCGGATGTGGGAGGCCAGCGGAGTCGGCTATCCCGAACTGGTCGACCGCCTCATCAGGGCCGCCCTGCGCCGCCCGACCGGCCTGCGCTGACCCGGCCGCCTCGTCGGCGCGGGGAGCGGGCCCGTGAGGGGAGTACGGGCCCGGGGCGGGCGCGCCGGGACGTCACAGAGGCTTCTCCGGGACGGTCTCCCGCACAGCGCCGGCGAGGTCGACCAGGGCGTTGACCTCGGGCGCGTACGCGTCGGGGACCGTCACCCGGACGAAGACCTCGCGTCCGAAGAGGGTGAACCGGTGGCCGCCGTCCCGCTCCTCCAGCAGCCAGGAGACCCCGTTCACCTCCACCGTCTCGGTGGCGGGGTTGTAGTGTTCACTGCCGGGTGTGAGGACCTCGGGCCGCGGTACTCCGCAGCCCAGTTCGATCGCGGGATCGCCCCACACGGCGGCGAACCGCGTCTCGGGCTCGATCTCGCGCCGGGGCTGCCCGTCCACCTCCTCGGGCAGCGCGTCGTACAGCTCACGGCAGACGCCGGCGGCCGCGCCCGTCGGGCTCGGCACGGGCGGACCGGGGCGGTCGCCGCCGGACGCGCAGCCGGCCGCCGCGGCGAGCACGGCGAGCACGGCGGCGGGCCCACGGAGGGCGGACGGCAGGGACCGGCGGGGCGGGAAGCTCACCGGGCGAGCATACGGGGGAGCTACAGATGCACGACCGGGCAGGTCAGGGTACGGGTGATGCCCTCCACGTGCTGGATGCGGGCCACCACCATGCGGCCCAGGTCGTCCACCGTGTCGGCCTCGGCCCGCACGATCACGTCGTAGGGACCGGTCACGTCCTCGGCCCGGACCACTCCCGGGATCGCGCCGACGACCTCGGCGACGGACGACGCCTTGCCGACCTCAGTCTGGATCAGGATGTACGCCTGTACCACGGAACCTCCAGGGCGGCTACGAGGATCATGTGGGGAGAAGGGACGCCACGGTACCGCGTCGCCCCTGCCGCCGGGGAGACCCGGACCGCGGGCGGGCGCGGCGGGACGGTGACGCGGGGGGCCGCACGGACGGCCGCGGCGGTACCGTTCGAGCGCACTGACGAAGGGGCACGACGATGCTGAGTTCTCCCGGGGGGCAGCCTCCCCCTGGATTCCCTGGGGGCGCCCCCAGGACCCCCGGCCGTACCGTGGGGGAGCTCGGGGAGTTCGGACTGATCCGCGAGCTGACCTCGCGGATCACCCCCACGCCGGCCGTAAGGATCGGCCCGGGCGACGACGCGGCCGTGGTCGCCGCGCCCGACCGGCGCGTGGTGGCCAGCACCGACCTGCTGCTGGAGGGGCGGCACTTCCGGCGCGACTGGTCCACCGCCTACGACGTCGGCCGCAAGGCCGCGGCGCAGAACCTGGCCGACATCGCCGCCATGGGGGCCGAGCCCACCGCGCTGCTGCTCGGCCTGGTCGTACCCGCCGAACTCCCCGCCACCTGGCCCACCGAGCTGATGGACGGCCTCCACGACGAGTGCCAGGTCGCGGGCGCGGCCGTGGTCGGCGGGGACGTGGTGCGCGGCGAGACCATCACGGTGGCCATCACCGCGCTGGGCGACCTGCACGGACGCGAGCCGGTCACCCGGTCCGGGGCGCGGCCCGGTGACGTCGTGGCGGTGACCGGCTGGCTGGGCTGGTCGGCCGCCGGGTACTCGGTGCTCGCCCGCGGTTTCCGCTCGCCGCGGGCCTTCGTGGAGGCCCACCGCCGCCCCGAGCCGCCCTACCACGCGGGCCCGGCGGCGGCCGAGCTGGGCGCGACGGCGATGACGGACGTCAGCGACGGGCTCGTCGCCGACCTCGGGCACATCGCCGACGCCAGCAAGGTCCGCATCGACATCCGCTCGTCGGCCCTCGACATCCCCGCCCAGATGTCCGACATCGGGCAGGCGGTGGGCGTCGACCCGCTGCAGTGGGTGCTCACCGGGGGCGAGGACCACGCGATCGTCGCCACCTTCCCCGCGGACGCCAAGCTCCCCGCCCGCTGGCGCCGCATCGGCGAGGTGCTGCACCCCTCGGCCGCGCCGCAGGTCACGGTGGACGGCGCCCCGTGGAACCGGGCCGGCGGCTGGGACCACTTCGGGGACTGACCCCCGCCGCTCCTGCGGGCCCGGCCGCTCGCCGAGGGGGCTGCTCAGTTGACGGTTGCCGCGGACACGGGCGCGAGCCGCCCGGCGGACGGGCACCGGGGCGGGGCGGCTTAGGCTGCGGGCATGCGTACACCACCACCGCGCGTCCTCACCGTCGCCGGGTCCGACTCCGGCGGCGGAGCGGGCATCCAGGCCGACCTGAAGACCATGCTCGCGCTCGGCACCCACGGGATGAGCGTGCTCACCGCCGTCACCGCGCAGAACTCCCTGGGCGTGCAGGGCGCCTGGGAACTGCCCGCCGAGGCTGTGCGGCAGCAGTTCCGCAGCGTCGTGGACGACATCGGGGTGCAGGCGGTCAAGACCGGCATGCTGGCCACCGCCGAACTGGTCGCGACGGTCGCCGGCCTGCTGGACGGCCTCACCGCGCCCGTGGTCGTCGACCCCGTCGGCGTCTCCAAGCACGGCGACCCGCTGCTGGCCGCCGAGGCCCTGGAGACGGTGCGCGCCGAACTGCTGCCCAGGGCCACCGTCGCCACCCCCAACCTGGACGAGGTCGCCCAGCTCACCGGCGTACGGGTGGAGCACGAGGCCGATCTGCCGCGCGCGGCGGAGGCGGTGCTGGCGTACGGGCCGCGATGGGCGCTGATCAAGGGCGGCCACCTCAAGGACGGCGGGGACGCGGTGGACCTGCTCACCGACGGCACCGCCGAGCACTGGCTGCGCGCGCCCCGCCACGACAACCGCCACACCCATGGAACCGGCTGCACCCTGGCCGCCGCGATCGCCGCGGGACTGGCGAGGGGACGCCCTGTCCCGGAGGCGGTCGCCGACGCCAAGGAGTACGTGACGGGCGCCATCGCCGCGGGCTTCGCGCTGGGCGGCGGGATCGGGCCCGTGGACCACGGCTGGCGGCTGCTGGAGCGGGAGACTCCGCAGGAGGAGGCCCGAGCCTGAGAGCCTTTCCGGCCGGCCGCCGGGCGGGCGGCCGGAGGCCCGCAACGCCGGAAGGCCGGTCCACCCGAGGTGGACCGGCCTTCCGGCGCAACCGGCAAAGTGGCCGCGCTGGGCGTTGCGTCAGCGCGAGACCGGATCACCCCCGCCGCGCGGCGGGGGAGAGGTCATGCGCTCAGCGCGAGACCTTGCCGGCCTTGATGCACGAGGTGCAGACGTTGAGCCGCTTCGGCGTCCGACCGACCATCGCACGCACCCGCTGGATGTTGGGGTTCCAACGGCGGGACGTACGGCGGTGCGAGTGCGAGATGTTGTTGCCGAAGCCCGGCCCCTTGCCGCAGACGTCGCAGTTGGCAGCCACGGGTCACTCCAAAGACTTCAGATGCACTTACAGTGAAATCCCGGCGTCGGCAGGATCAGAGGATGACCGGCACTGCCAGGGAATTGGATAGAGCCCGAGCGGGTCGGGCAACCGGGGAAGCATACCTCGCCCCCGTCCGGACCACGAAATTACCACGGCCCCGCACCGCGGCCCCGGCCCCACCCCCGGCCGCGGACCGCGCCGGGCACTAGCCTTCGCCCGTCGCAGATGTCCTTCCCGGCCGCCCGGCCGCAAGCCCCCAGGAGGCCCGTCCGTGTCCGTGCCGCACCCGCTCGACGCCGCCGCGGTACGGGAGTGGAGCGCCCAGGCGCTCGACGCGCTGGGCCGCGCCCGCGAGACCATCGACGCGATCAACGTCTACCCGGTCGCGGACGCCGACACCGGCACCAACCTCTACCTGACCGTGGAGTCCGCCGCCCGGGCCGTCGAGGCCGCCTGCGCGGGGGAGCCCACCCCGGCCCAGGCGGTGCGGGCCATGGCGCACGGCGCGCTGATCGGCGCACGCGGCAACTCCGGGACGATCCTGGCGCAGCTGCTGCGCGGCATGGCCGAGGAGATCGGCGAGGCCGAGGCCGCCGGAGCCGGGACGTGCGGGGCGGACGGGGACGGCCGGGACGACGGGGAGCCGCTGCGGCGCGCGCTGGTCCGTGCCGCGGCCGCGGCACGGGCCGCGGTCGCGCATCCGGTGGAGGGCACCGTGCTCACCGTGGCGGCCGCCGCGGCCGGCGCGGCGGCGGACGCCGCCGGGGACTGCGCCGCGGTGGCCCGCGCCGCCTGGTCCGCGGCCCGCGCGGCCCTGGCGGCCACCCCCGGGCAGCTCCCG
>NZ_JBKJFM010000092.1:0-24281 GCF_046614825.1 Streptomyces nanhaiensis | reverse complement strand
CATCCGGCGAGGACTGCGACACATCCAGTACCGCAGCGACCTCATCGACGGCTGCCTGGCCGAGACCGGCCTGACCATCAGACCCGGATGAACCCTTGCGACACCACGAGTTCAACCTCAGTAACCGTAGGAGAACGTGTTTCCTTCTGGTTCTAGACCTTCCGAACAAGACAGTCCCTTCGGCCCTGCCCTCCCTCAAGCCCGGGGCAGGACGTTGCTGGTATGTGTCGCGCCGCCCCCTTTCCTACGTGGCGTAATCATCATCAAGCAATACAACCAACCTGGGCACTTCACCCTTAACTCGAAATAATGGAAGTGATCTGGCGCACAGTCGCACGAGGCGGTGTGAAAACCTTCCAAAGGTGTCCCCGCGTCAGTACTGCCACCGCCCGCACCTGCGTCCAGCGGAGCAGGGTCCTTCATGCCGACGCCGTGGATGATCGGCTACAGCGCCCCGTGAGCTCGACCTCCCCTCCCGTTATGGGAGGGGAGCCGGGGAGGCCGGCCGGGGGCGCGGGTCAGTTCCGCGACCAGGAGCGCGATGTCCCGGACCAGCTCGGGGCGGTCGCTCAGGGCGATGTTGCGGGGGTTGGCCGCGTAGGCGAGCAGGCCCAGCAGGCGGCGGAGGATGGCGGCCTCCGGTCCTCCGCGATGGACCTCACCGCCCGCCACCCGCGCACCGCGCACCGGAGAGCTGCTGTCCACCGTGAAGTTCATGCTCCGGACGCTCGCCGCCGCCGGCGAACTCCAGCGCGACCTCCAGCGGGAGCTGACCTACGGCGGACTGCGGGCCGCCGAGGCCAAAGGCGACAAGGGCGGACGCCGCCCCGCACTGGCGGGCCAGAAGGTCACCGGCGTACGCACCGCCTACCTCGACGGCCGCTCCGTCGCCGCCCTCGCCCGCGAGCACAACGTCGGCCGAGGCGCCGTACGTACCGCCGTCGCCGACCTCCTGCCCGAGCACGTCGCTGATGCCCCTGCCCACGCCCCGGCTCCGGAGCTGCCCATCACCCTCGACATGCCCGGCAGGGTCGCCGACTTCCTCCGCGCAACCGAGCCGGAGCCCGCCGAGCAGGCCGCCCTCGACCAGGGGTGACCGTACGGCGCGGCCAGGGCTACACCCTGCGCGTCAGCGCCGTGCACCGCCGGCTCCTCGCCCGCTGCCGGCCGCTCGACGGCGGCCAGGGCGCCCCGGCGGTCCCAGCCCAGCGCAAGGCCTGCCGCGAGTACGAGAGCCGAGTCAGAGCAGCCCCACGCCCTGACCATGATCATTCTCGGTGCCAGCCGCTGCACCGATGTTCCCCGAGGCCGGTGAGGCCCGTGGGTTCAGGAAAACCGAAGTCTGTTCAGCGGGAACTCGCGGGTCGGTCCGTGTGCTTCAGCTGCGCGAATCCGTGGGTTCGGCGGGAACCGTGGGGTGGGCTGCGAGGCGGCGGGCTTCGGCGGTGACCTCGGCATCGACCTGGTCCATGGTTTTCTGTCGCCGTATTCGAGGATGTCGCACTCGTCGTCGAGTTCAGCGAGGCGCTCGGTCAGGGGCAGCTCATGTCCGTGGCGCTGGTGAACCCGGAAGGCGAACTCCCGAGGCGTGAGCTCCCCTCGGCAAGTACCTCGCCTCGCGCGGTAACAACGCTCCAGCCTCGTCTCCCACCGCCACCCCTGCGGCCGAGTCCGACGCAACCGACCTGCGGCAGGAATGCGCCGAGCACGCCGAGGCCGCCAAAACGGCCCGGAGCTGGGTCAAGAGCCGGTTCGAGAGCTGCCAGAAAAAGCCCTACGACCTGGTGCTCCGTAACCTCCAAGGGTCTGAGACCCTGGGGCGGATGTGGTTCGACGTCTGGGTGCTCGGCTTCGCCCGCGACGGTGTCCGGAAGGCAGAGTACGCCGTCAGCGTCGAGACCATCGAAGTCGCCCCCGTCGGCACCGAGGACGCCACCAAGTGGCGCATCATCCAATCCTTCTCCCGCAGCATCAACGCCGGCAAAAGCGACCCCAATCCCCAAGTCACCGCACCGACCACCACCACCACCCGCGACGAAACCCTGACCGGCTGGCACACCACGCCCCACTGGACCCTGACCTACACCCCACCCGACACCGGCAAGGCCGAGACCGGCAACCACCAGCGCGTCAACGCCACCGTCACCATGACACTGGGAGCGAACTCCCCCAACGCCGACTCCTCCTACTCGGAAGTCGGAGCCTTCCACTTCGGCGTCCGCTTCGACTACACCGGAGCCGTAGCAGGCAAGTACAAAGGCACCGTCTTCACCGAGGCCCGCGTCGAACTTGTCCTCAGCCTCAGCGACGACGCGATCAAGGAGAGCACCCGGCACTTCCTCGACGCCCAGCAGTACCCCGAACGCACTTTCCCTTCCTGGCCGGGCAAAAACGGTCCCCGGCAAGGACGAGCCCCTGCACCGGCTGATCAACAGGGAAGAACAGGACGCCAACCGGGACCGGGCCATCGACACCTGCCACGGTGTGTGGGGCAACTACGAGGGAACTCGGCTGCAGTGCGACGAGTACCTCTTCTCCTCCACCCACGAGGGCGCCAACGCAGGCAATGACCGCTACTCCGCGCGCCTGATCGACGGTGACGACAACGAGGCGGGCGGTCGGTGACTGAACTCGATGTACACCGCCAGCCGCATACTCGACGGTGACCCGTTCCACGTGAAGGTCACCTCCTGACCCGCCGAGGAAGCATCTGCCGTGACGCTCATCACCGAGTACAGCACCCACGCCCGCCCCGACCGCCGAATCGTGGAGGTCTACGACGCGGACGCCTACCTCGGGGACGACGAAGCGCTGGCCGCATCACGAAGCCAGGTCGCGGCCGGCAACGGCTACCACCTCTACCTGCACAGCCTGCAGCCCGATATCGACGTCCACGTCACCATCCGCGTCTGGGACGCCCCCCAGGAGCCTCCGAAGGACGCGGAGGAAACCGTCCCCGTGTCCCTGGAATCAGAGACCGGCACCCTGGTCATCAACCAGTTCACCCTCGGGCCGGCCGGCGAGATGACCCTGCCCCGCCCCGGCGTGTATGAGGGCCACGCCTGGTGGGACGGGCGTCAGGCCACCGCCGACTACTACAACCAGTGCGGTCACCGCCGCGCCATCGAACAGTGGGACAGCAGGCAACTCAGACAGGCGTGGCTCCAGTGCCCGGTTCAAGAGCGGTACGTGCTCGACCTGTGGTACGTCCGCGAGCCCGACCCCGTCGACGACGAGGATCTGTAGGGCCGCCTCAGGGCAGGAGCCCTCCCGCAGTGCCGGGAGAGTCACCCCGCACGCGGTGACTCTCCCGGTCGCATGGGGTCTGTCAAAAGAGCGGCCCTGTCTCACATTCGGTGATGATGGACAGTAATGGCGGCGACGGGCAGGCCATCGATCACGAACCCGCAGGCCCGCGCACCCCAGCAGTTGCTCTCTCGGGGCGACCGGTCAGCTCGGCGTCTGCCCGTGAGGGCTCGGCGCAACAGACTCAACGGTTCCGGTGCACCGCTATCCGCATCGAAACATCGACGTCAGAGCACCGACCGCGCCCTCTGCAGGGCAGAGGTTCCCCATGCTCACAATCTGTCACCACCGAATGTGGGACAGAGCCCTGGGCCGCGGGGGTCGTGCGGCGCAAAGGCTGGCAGGCGATACCGCGCCGGGCCGGATCACCGGTCCGCCGCACTCCGTGGGAACGTCCGTATCCGGTGCAGCCATCGTCGGCAGGTCTCGGCGGTGACTGGTTCGAACAGCTCCGGGGTGGAGATCTCGACGAGGAACTGCGTCAGCAGGTCCTGGTGCGTCTCGTCGATGTCGACCTCCTCCTGGAAGTGCACCGCCTGGGCCCAGACGGTGATCTGGTCCGGGCCGACCAGTCCGGCGAGGGTCTTCTCCAACGCGGCGGCGGCGTGGCCGCGGGTGAAGGTGGCGGGAGTCGACGTCCTGTGGCGCCGGACCGCCCGGAGGAGTTCGGGCAGCTCTCCGCGCCAGTACAGGAGGTCTTCGGCAGGGCTGCATCGGTGGGCGTCCACGGCTCCCATCCTGGCCCAGCACACCGGCCGGCAGGTTTCCGCCACCGGTGGAGTCCGCGCCGGGGCAGGCCGGTGATCAGGGCCCGGGGAACCGTCCGGCCGAAGAGGGGTGGGCGGGGTCAGGTCCTGTTCCAGCGGTAGAAGAGCTGTTCCCCTCGGTCCGGCGGGCGGCCGGGGATGTCGTCACCGGGCCCACGGTAGCGGCCGACCACGGGCCGGTGCGGGGCGATCACCCGTTCCGGAGGGAAGCCAGGTGCCGGGGGTGTCTCGGCGCGAGGTGAGTTCAGTCGGTGCGGGGGTGACGTCGAACTGCCGGAACAGGTCGTGGAAGAACTGCTGGAGCAGGGCACGGGCCCGGTCGCGGTCGCGGTCGCGGAGCTCGTGGGCGCCGAAGCGGAACACCTCGTATCCGGCGAGTTTGAGGTTCCGGTCGCCGCGCATGTTGGCCGCGTACTTGGCGCTGTCCGGTTGTCCCTGGGTGGTGTAGCGGTGCATTCCGTCGACCTCGAGGACGATGTGGTGTCCGTCGGGCAGCAGGAGCAGGAAGTCCATGCGGAAGTTCAGCAGGGCCTGGGCGCCGCGGGCACGGGCGGTCTTGGGGTCCCAGTGCAGCCACACTTCGGGCAGGAGGGCCGACAGGCCGTACACGGTGGGGCCGTGGATCTCGTGGTAGAGGTCGAACAGGGTCCGCTGCGGGAGTGAGTTGTCGGGCAGGCAACGGGTCAGCCGCGCGTACAGCGATCTCTTGGCCTCGGCGTCGCCGGGGAGGTTGCGCTGATCCTTCCACCAGGTCAACAAGGCCGGCCCCGCATCCGAACCGATGGCCCGTTACTTAATTCCGGTGATGCCGTGGCAAATATTATCCACTGTTTAATTTTAATGTGATTTTTCCTGTTACAGGGGATTGGAAGTGGGTTGAGATTCAGTTCGCCTCGCAGGCAACACCGTCGTCATCCCGGTCGAGTTCGTCTCGGTAGCCGGGGTCGCCTGGCGTGAGCGGTCCCGGTGCCTCATCGCAGTTTTCGTAGTACACATCGGTATCCGGAGCATCTCCGGGCGGTTCTTCCGGGAGGTCCTCAGGTGCATCGGGGAGTGGAGCTGTTTCCGTCGCGGTGGATGTCACCGTCTCGGTCGGCGGCTCCTGGGCCGGCTCCGTTACAGTCTCCGTCTCCGTGACCGTGACGGGTGGCGTTTCGTCCGGCGCGGGGTCTGTGCCTTCGCCGGCCTCGATCAGGGCACCGAGGGCCGCAAGAGCGACGACGGCTCCCGCCACCGCGAGTAGCGCGATCAGCCACGGATTCCAGCGTCGCCGAGGGCCTTCAGGCTCCGGCCGCTGCCACCCGGCATTCTGGGAGGACATGATGGCCGCCTTGTGACGTATACGGTCAGGGACCTCCACCAGAGCACATCAGGCAAGTAAGCGCTCGGTAGCGTTCACCCGTTTGGCTCTCCTTGGGTGTCGACCGGCCCTCGGGGGCCTCGGCCCCGGACCCTGGACACACAAGACACTGGATCCTGAGGATCTGAGAACGGACATCCCGTGGCCGTGAGCAACCATCCGTCGCAGTCCACGGCGGACGCGGTCGCGCTCTACCAGTCGCGGCCCGAGGCGACGATCCGGCAGGTCGCCGCCGATCCGGGGATCAGCCCCGAGACCTTGCGGAACAAGGAGGCTCCCTCGCGGCGCGAGCATCAGGGATCCGGCATCACGGGAAACTCCGGGCGGCCGCTCCCCCTGCCCGGCGGCGCCCATCACGCGGCCGGGCAAGGATTCAGGTCGCGCGGCCTGTTCGTCGAGTGCGGTGAGGGCGATCGTCACGTCCGGGAGGCCTTTCGGCCGTCGCTGTCCGGGCGCCGCGTGCCGAAGGCGGCCGACATCTCCCCCAAGGTGTCGGCGACCGCACGGGCGCCGGGCGCACCCGGTTCGATGAGCGTGTAGTGGCCCGTTCCGGGCAGCACGACGGTCTTCAGGTCACGGTGTACGGACGCATAGTCCGCGAACTGGGCGAGCGGGACCTCCTCGTCGACGGCTCCGTGCAGCAGCACGGTGGGGACGCCGGTCGTGCCCGCGCCGCGCAGCAGGGTGAGGGGGTCGACCGACGGCAGCCGCTGCTCGAACAGGTCCTCACCGCCGAGGAGTTGCAGGGCGGCGCCGTTGCTGAGGTCGTCGCGGCGGGTGGCGGCGAGGTCCGTGATCGGGGCGAGCGCCAGCACGGCGGTCGGCAGGCTGCGGGTGTGCCAACGTGAACCGGGGGGCAGCAGGCCGCGAGCCGCGCACCACAGAGCGAGGTGGCCGCCCGAGCAGTGCCCCGCCAGGACGTACGGCCGCCCCTGCGGCAGGGTGTCCACGATCCGCGCGATGTCGTCGAACGTCTCCGGGTAGCCGCCGGCGCCGCCGGACCGGCGGAAGCCCGGGAGCAGGACGTCGAAACCCCGCTGCGAGAGGTACGCCGCGAAGGGGGTCAGGTGCATCCGGTCGTAGCGCCAGTAGCCGCCGTGCAGCAGGATCACCAGCGGGGCGTCGGGATCTTCGGCGGGCCAGGCGTCGTAGACCTGGTGCGGGTGGTTCCCGTAGGAGCCGTGCACCGGTGCCAGTACCGGCCTCAGGCTCAGGACCCGCTTCTCCTCCTCGGCCGCGAAGGCGGATACCGTCCTAGACGCCACCGCGCACCTCCCACAGTTCGGGAAAGACCGGGCGGGCCGCGCGCCGCTCGAGCCAGGCGAGCCCGGTGGACCCGGCGCTGCCGCTCCTGGCACCCATGGCACGGCGTACGACCATGACGTGGTCGAAGCGCCAGCGTGCGAGGAGTTCGGCGATGTCGGTGAGCAGTTCGCCGAGGGCGAGCAGCGGGTCGTGCTGCGGGCCGGTGTAGACTTGCCGCCAGGCTTCGACCACGCCCGGATCGCAGTTGTGGGGTGTGGTCACGTCCCGGTCCCGGACGTGTCCGGGGATGGGCAGGCCCTGCCGGTGCAGGAAGTACAGCACCTCGTCGTAGAGGGACGGTTCGCGGTAGGTCTCGCCGAGCGCCTCGTGGACCGCGGTGTCACCCTGGTGCAGGCGGAGCATTTCGGCGGACTTGTCGCCCAGGAGGAACTCCATGTGCCGGTACATGGCCGACTGGAAGCCGGACGCCTGGCCGAACGCGGCCCGGAAACCGTTGAACTGGGCGGGTGTCAGGGTGGCGATCGGTGCCCAGGACGCGTTGAGGGCGGTCAGGGCGCGGCGGCTGCGTACCAGCGCGTCCATGGCGGCGTCCAGGTCGTCCTTGGCGAAAGCCGTCCTCGCGGTGCGCCACTCGTGGACGATCAGGGTGAACCACAACTCCATCACCTGGGTGGTGACGACGAAGCCCATCTCGTCCGGGGCGTCGGTGAGGGGGCGCTGCAGCGTGCTGAGGACGGACGCGTTCACGTAGGTGTCGTAGGGGCTGGCACCCGGGAAGGGCCGGGTCAGCGGGTCGAGGTCGTCGGTGGTGGGCGGGGCGGGAGCCGTCGTGCTGTCGTTCATGGCATCTCCTAGTGCTGCCGCCGGCCGGGAGTGCGGCCGTGCGGCCAGGGCGGGGGCCACCGGTCGTGCGGCGCGGGGAAGCGGTGCCGCGAGCGGCTTTCTCAGACGCCGAGGTGGACGCCGCCGGAGGCGTCGATCCACTGGCCGGTCACCCAGCGGGCGTCGTCGCTCGCCACGAAGGACACCACGTCGGCGATGTCCGCGGGAGCGCCGAGCCGGCCGAAGACGGAGGCGTCCGAGTACCTCCGGCGGATCTCCGGGATGTTCAGCGTGGGGTTGATCTCCGTCTCGGTGTAGCCGGGCGCGACGCTGTTCACGGTGATGCCCCGGGGGCCCAGCTCCTGCGCGAGGGACAGGGTGAGGTAGTCCAGGGCGGCCTTGGTCATGGTGTAGGCGACGATCGGGGGGAAGGCCACACGGGTGGCCACCGAGGAGACGTTCACGATCCTGCCGCCGTCGCGCAGCCGGTCCAGTCCGCGCTGGACGATGAAGAACGGCGCCTTGGTGTTGACGGCGAACACCCGGTCGTAGTCCGCCTCGGTGACGTCCGCGATCCGGCGCGGGAGGGTGATGCCGGCGTTGTTGACGAGGACGTCCACGCCGGGCCGCGCGTCCTGCTCGGCCAGGGCCCGGTCGAAGGCCTCCCAGAGTGTGTCGGCATCACCGGGTACGCCGAGTTCGGCATGGACGGGGAAGGCCCGGCCACCGTCGGCCTCGATCTCCTTGACCGTGCGCTCGGCCGCCGCGCGGTCGTGCCCGTAGTGGACCGCCACGAGGGCGCCCTCGCGGCCCAGGCGTCGGCTGATGGCCCGGCCGATGCCGCGGCTGCCTCCGGTGACCAGGGCAGTCCTGCCCTCGTGCCGCAGGGTGGTGGTCAACGTCTTCTCCTTCGGGTGAGTGGGGGTGGACCGGAGGCGCGACGGGCGTGCGCCGGGTCATGCGTCGAAGTCGAGGGTGAGCTCGGTGCCGAGCGGCCGGGCCCGGCACACGAGCGTGTAGCCCGCGGCCAGCTCCTCGGCGTGGAGGGCGTACTGGGGGCCTGCCGTCACCCGGCCGGACAGGACCCGGGCCCGGCAGCTGCCGCACACCCCCTCACGGCAGGCGTGGGGCACGTCGGGGTGGGCGCGCAGCAGCGCGTCCAGGATCGAGGCGTCCTCGGGTCCGGCGGTTGCCAGGCGGCGGTGACCGCCGAGCAGCGCGGTGACGCGAGTGCGGCGCGAGGGGGCCGTCTGACGCGGCGGCGCGCTCCTCGGCGGCGTGTCCGCGGGGGTGAACGGCTCCGAGCGGATCAGGGCCGGGTCGGCGCCCCACGCCGTGAGCGCCCGGCGCACCGCGACGACCATGCCGGCCGGGCCGCACAGGGCGAACGCGGTGCCGGGGCCGGGGTGGGCGTCGACCGCGGCGAGCAGGCGCGGCAGCTTCGCGTCGTCGATCCGCCCGCCCGACAGCCCGCTGCCGTGCTCCTCCCGGGTGAGGACGTACAGGACGGTGAAGCGGTCGACGAACGAGTCCTTCAGGTCGGACAGTTCGTCGGCGAGCAGGGCGTCGGCGGCCGTCGGGACCGAGTGGACCAGGGAGACGCGGCAGGCGGGGTCCTCGCGCAGTGCCGCGGCGGCCATGGCGGCGAGCGGTGTGATGCCGGAGCCGCCCGCGATCAGGACATGATGGCCGCCGGACCGCCCGGGCAGGGCGAAGGTGCCCGTGGGCGGGGAAAGCTCCAGGACGTCACCCGGCGACAGGCTGGTGACGGCGTGGGCACCGAAGCCGTCGGGGGCGCCGCGGCGGATCACCAGGCGCAGCGCGGCCGGGTCGGCCGGCGGGGGGCAGACCGAGTAACTGCGGCGCAGCTCCGCACCGGCACGTCGGTGCCGGAGGACGACGTGCTCACCGGGCCGGTGGGTGAAGACGTCGCGCAGGGCTTCGGGTACCTCGAGGGTGACCGCGACCGCGTCCCCGGTGAGGTGCTGGACCCCGACGACCGCGAGTCGGTGCCAGCCGGTACGCCGCCCCGTGGTCCGGGGCCGGCCGGGAAGTTCGGGGCGGGGGGCTGCGGGCGTGGCGGCGGGGGTGGCGCCGGTCGCGGCGGCGGTGTCGGGACCTGCGGTGGCGGGGGTGTTCACGGTCGGCCTCGTAGCGCGCTCAGGTGGGGGAACAGCTCGTGGCACGCCGTGCACCGCAGCACGGACTGGCAGCGGGCCGGTCCGAAGGGGCTGTGCGGCCGGGTGGCGCGGGAGCCGCAGTGCGGGCAGGGCACCGCGGCCAGTGCGACGGGGACCGGACCGTTCGCCTTCGCCGGCGCGGGTACGGGCGGGGCGATGCCGTGGGCGGCGAGCTTCTCCCGGCCGGCCGCCGTGATGCGGTCCGCCGTCCACGGCGGGGACAGCACCTGCCGGACCCGCCCCCCGGGGTGGCCGCTCGCGGCGAGGACGTCCCGGATCGCGGAGACGATGGCGGGCAGTGCCGGGCAGCCCAGATAGGTCGGGGTGATCTCCACCTCGAGTACTCCGTCGGCGGCCGGGGCGACGGAGCGGACCACGCCGAGGTCGCCGAGGCCGATCATCGGCAGCTCCGGATCGGGCAGTGCCTCCACCAGGGCCCGGACCTCCGCCACCGCGCGCGCGGGGCGCGGGGGTACGACGGGGCGTGGCGCCGGGGGCTCCGACCGGGGTGGCGCCGACCGCGCCGCCGGGGGGATCGTGCCGTTCACCAGCGGCCTCCCGGGAACTGGCGGTACACCGACTGCATCTCGGCGATCAGCGGGCCGAACTCCTCGGTGTGCAGGCCCGCCCGCCCGCCCCGGGCCTGCCAGCGCGGGGCCGGCACGGTCAGACCCGCGCGGGTCACGACCTCACTCACGCGCCGCTCCCACACCGGGTGCAGCGGGGCCGGTGAGGGCACCGTGCCCGCCTCCACGAGGTGGCCCACCACCTCGTCCTCGTCGAACAGTTCGGCGGTGTAGGGCCATATCCGCTCCAGGCCCCGTTGCATACGGCGGGAGCTCTCCGGGGTGCCGAGCCCCAGCCGCAGCGTCCAGTTGTCGGCGTGCATCCGGTGGAAGGCCACCTCCCTGGCGGCCCGCTCCCCGAACGCGGCCAGCCGGACGTCCGCGCAGCCGGCCAGGGCCTCGTAGTACAGGACCGCGTAATGGGTGTAGGCCAGTTGGCGGGCGACGGTCACCGCGAAGTCCCCGCCGGGCAGCTCGGACAGCAGGGCGTTGGTGAACTCCCGGTCGGAGCGGGTGAAGGCGAACTCGTCCTCGGAGCGTCCGGTGCCGTCGACGTGCCCGCTGAGGGTGAACAGCGTGCGGGCGTGGCCGATCAGGTCGAGGGCGATGTTGGACAGGGCCATGTCCTCCTCGATGGTCGGCGCCCGCGTGATCCACTGGCACAGCCGCTGCCCGAGGACGAGGGCGTCGTCGCCCAGACGCAGCAGGTGCACGGCGAGGCGGGCGTCGGCGCGGACGGCTTCGGTGGGCGGAGCCGGGTCAGTCGAGGTGGTCACCGTCGGGGCCTTTCTCGGTCAGCGGCGCGAAGTGCTCCGGATACCGGTAGGGCTTGTGGCGGGCTCCCGTGAAGAACGGGTCGCGTTCGTCCGGGGACACCGCGTGCACGGCGTCCGAGCGAACCACCCACAGCGACAGCGGGTCGCCGCGCCGGGTGTACAGGTCACGGGCCCGCAGCAGGGCCGTGTCGGCGTCGGCGGCGCGTACGGACCCCACATGCTGGTGGGCCAGGCCCCGGCGAGGCCTGAGGAAGACCTCCCAGGACGCCGGGGCGCCCTCCCGCTGCCGGCTCATACGCGCTCACCCGCCCCGTCCCGCGCGGCCTCCACCGCGGCCACGTCCGCCTCCGTGTCCGTGTCCGCCTCCGAAGGCGCCCCGTCGGCCCCGAAGCGCGCGGCGTACGCGGCGGATGCCTCCCGTACCCAGGCGCCGTCCTCGTGCGCCCCACGCCGGTGTGCGACGCGCTGCCGGGACCAGTGCGTGTCCTCGCCGAGCGCCGCGCGGTAGACGTCCCAGTCGACGGGGGTGAAGTCGTAGTGGCCGCGTTCCTCGTTCCAGCGGATCGCCGGGTCCGGGAGGGTGAGTCCGAGGCGTTCGGCCTGGGGGACGCAGCTGTCGACGAAGCGCTGGCGCAGCTCGTCGTTGGTGTGGCGCTTGATCCCCCAGGTGATGGCACGGCGGGAGACCGCGGCGCCGAGTGCCGCGGTGCGGTCGTCGGCACCGCCCGCCGCGGTGTCGGGCGGCCCGAACATCAGCGCCACGGCCGGCAGCCACCAGCGGTTCACCGCGTCCTGGGCCATCGCCTTCTGCTCCGGCGAGCCTTCGCACAGGGCACGCATGAGGTCGTACCCCTGCCGTACGTGGAAGGCCTCCTCCTGGCAGACGCGGCGCATCGCCCGGGCGTACGGTCCGTAGGACGTGCGGCACAGGGGCATCTGGTTGACGACGGCGGCGCCGTCCGTCAGCCAGGCGATGGCGCCGGTGTCCGCCCACGTCAGCGCGGGGTGGTTGAACGTCGCCGAGGCCCGCTGCCGGCCCCGGTGCAGGGCGTCGAGCAGTTCGGCCCGGTCCACGCCCAGCGTCTCGGCGGCGGAGTAGAGGTACATCCCGTGCCCGGCCTCGTCCTGGACCTTGGCGATGAGCACCGACTTGCGGTGCAGGGAGGGGGCCCGGGTGAGCCAGGCGCCCTCCGGCTGCATACCGATGATCTCGGAGTGGGCGTGCTGCGCGATCTGGCGGATCAGCATCCGGCGGTAGCCCTCGGGCATCCAGTCGCGGGGCTCGATGGTCGCCCCCGAGGCGATGAGGCCGTCGAAGTGCGCGAGCAGCTCGTCCTGCGCGGCGGGCTCGGTGGCGGTCGGCCGTGTGCTCATGCGCCGCCTCCGCGGCCGGTCTCCGCCACGGGGGGTACGCACCGGTCCCCGAACCGGACGTATGGCCTGGGCACTGGCATCACTCCTTCGGCACTCCTCGGGATCGGGCACGCCCAGCGCGTCGCGGTACCCGTCCCACCGGGCGGGCGGCGCGCTCTCCCTCTCGGAAAGAGGCTCCGCACGGGGCCCGCTATCCCCACGCCGGGCGGCGGGCGCGCGTGAGAAGGATCACGCCGGGCCGCGGGGATTGCCGCCCGCCGCGCGGGCCTCTTGTCCGGGTGACACGGGATCCACGAGGTCTGCTCGACGGCCACTGGCCGTGGCGGAAGGGGAAAGCATGAGCACCATCAGGGAGTTGCTGGTCGAACTCACCGGTACCGCGGAGTTCGCCGACGCCGAGCGGGTCGGTGACGACGTCGACCTCGCCGCGAGCGGCATCGACTCCGGCGACCTGGTGCGTCTCGTCCTGCTCGTCGAGCAGCGGCTCGGCGTGGAGATCACCGCCGACGACATGGAGAAGCTGCGCACGGTCGCCGACTACGAGCGGTTCGTGGCCGAGCGTTCCACCGCCGGCGCCGGCGGTGCGTGATGTGGCTGACGCAGCTGCTGGAACGCAACCGACAGTGCCGGCCCGACCGGTTGGCGCTGGTCGACGAGCAGCGCCGGATCACCTGGTCGCAGTTCCATGACCGTACGCTCGAACTGGCGCGAGGGCTGGCCGATCTGGGCATCGGGCGCGGCGACCGCGTCGCGGTGCTGTCCAAGGACCGCGTCGAGGTCCTGGAGACCTACTTCGCGCTCGCCCGGCTCGGCGCGCTGTTCGTTCCGCTGAACCACAGCCTGGCCGTGCCCGAGGTCGCCGGCATCGTCGAACGTGTCGGAGCGGTGGCCGTCCTCGGCGAGTCGGACCTGCTGGACCGGCACCCAGAGCTGCCGGCGTCGGTGCGGATCAGGATGGCGCTGGACGAGCCGGCGTTCGAGGCGCTGGGCGCCCCGGCCACCGAGCGTGACCTGCCCGAGGTGGCCGACACCGACCCGATCGCCGTGCTGCACACCTCCGCGACCACCGGGCAGGCCAAGGGCGTCACGGTCGACAGCGCCTCGTTCCGTGCCATCGCCCTGGGCTGGCTGGCCGTGGCACGTCCCACCGACGACATCGTCATGGTCAACTGCTGCCCCCTGTACCACGGCAGCATGGTGGTGTCCCTGACCTACCTGGCCGCCGGTGCCACCGTCGTGCTCATGCCCGGCTTCACCCCGCAGCGGGCGCTGGCCGCGGTGGAGGAGCACCGCGCCACCCACATGTGGCTGGTCCCGCAGATGCTCCGCTTCATGCTCCAGGCCAAGGGCACCGCACGCGCCGACCTGTCCTCGCTGCGGGAGATCCTCTACGGCGCCGCCCCCATGCCCCTGGACGTGTACGCCGAGGCCGTGGAGCGCCTCGGCTGCGGTTTCCGGCAGGTCTACGGGATGACGGAGGTCGGCGGGCCCTTCGTCACCCTCGGTCCCGACGAGCACCCGGCCCCCGGGGACGTCACCGCCCGCATCCCCTGCGGACGCGTCGTTCCCGGCATGTCCGCCCGCGCGGTCGACGAGGCCGGACGGGAACTGCCCCGCGGCGGGATCGGCGAGATCGTCGTGCGGGGACCGGGCGTGATGCAGGGTTACTGGAACGACCCCGAGGCCACGCGCGAGATCGTCCTCGACGGCTGGATCAGGACCGGTGACCTGGGATTCGTCGACGACGCGGGCCGCATCCACCTCGTGGACCGCACCAAGGACGTCATCATCCGGGCGGGCCAGAACGTGTATCCCTCGGAGATCGAACGCGCTCTCATGTCCCACCCGGCGGTCCGGGACACCGCGGTCGTCGGCATGCCCGACGACGACTACGGCGAGGTGCCGCTGGCGTACGTCGTCGCCGAGCCGGGCACGCGGGCCGCGGACCTGCTCGCGCACGCCGGGCAGCAGCTCGCGCCCTACAAGCGCCCGCGGCGGGTGGAGTTCATCGAGCAGGTGCCCCGCAATCCCGCCGGGAAGATCGTCAAGAAGCTGCTGCGGGCCTGACGGGTGCGCCCGCGGCAGTACCCGCCTCCGACGGCCGGCCGTCTTCCGGAGGTGTTCCCCGGCGCGGCGGCCGGCCCGTACGGCGAGGTGGCCGCCCGGCTGTTCCCGCCGCGACCCGCGTGGGCGTCGGCCGGGCTCGGGCTGGGCCTCGCCGTCGTCTCGGACCCCCGGGCCGTCCCCGCCGGACCCGCCGAGGAGGCCGCGGCCGCGGCGATGCCGCCGCGGGGCCGGCTGGAGGTCCTGGCCGGCCGGCTCGCGGCACGGCGCGCGCTGCGCGCGGTGGGGCTGGAGTGCGGGCAGGTCCCGCGGGCGGGCCGCCTGCCGAGGTTCCCGCCGGGGCGGGCGGCGTCGATCGCGCACAGCGCGGGCGTCGCGGTGGCCGTGGCCCGGGCGCCGGGCCGGGACCTCCCCCTCGGCTGCGATCTGGAACTGCGCCCCCTGCCCGCCGAGGCGGTGCGGCTGGTGCTGCGCGACGACGAGGAGGCACTGCTGCACGCTCCCCCGTCCGGGACGGCGCCGTGGTCCGTGACGTCGCTGTTCTCGGCGAAGGAGGCCGCGTGGAAGGCCCTGCACACCGGGCCGCGGGCGCTGCCGGACGGCATGCTGAGGAGCCTGCGCGACCTGCGGGCGCGCCCGCTCGCCCAGGGGCTCCGGATCGAGGCGCGGACGAACCCGGCCCTCGCCGTGCACGTCGAGGCGGTGGCGGTCGGCGCGGGCGTGTTCAGTACGGTCCTCGGCTGGGCCGGCCGCTGACCGCCGGCCACTGAGGCGACGGTGGCCCCCGCCCCGCGCTCGACGCGTGGGGCGGGGGCCACCGTCGCCTCACGCCCGTGCGTTGACCAGGACCGCCATGTTGCCCGCCGGGTGGCGGTTGTCGTGGATGAGCTGGTGCGCCAGGCCGATCTCCTCGAAGCCGAACGTCCGCGACAGGCACGGGTCGACGAAGCCCCGGTCGATCAGCCGGGTCACCTCGCGGGCCTCACGGGCGCTGGCCACGTGCGATCCCTGCAGCCGCTTCTGCCGCATCCACAGGAAACGCAGGTCCACGTCGCCGTTGTAGCCGGTGGTCCCGCCGCAGATGACGACCATGCCCCCGTTGGCGCACAGGTACATGGACGTGGGGATGGTGTCGGCGCCGGAGTGCTCCAGCACGATCCGCGGAGCGCGGCGCTCGCCGAGCACCTCCCAGAAACGCCGCCCGAAGGCGCGCGCGCCGGCCAGCCAGCGGGCCATCGCCGCCTCGTCGGAGGTGTCCGGCATCCTGCCCCAGTGGTCGAACTCGCGCCGGTCGATCCATCCCCGGGCGCCGAGCTTCATGCAGAACTCCCCGCGCTCCTCGCCGGAGACGACGGCGACGGGGATGCCGCCGGCGTGTCGCACGAGCTGGATGGCGATGCTGCCCAGGCCGCCGGCCCCGCCCCAGATCAGCACCGGGTCGCCCGGCCGGACCGTGTGCGGCTCCCAGCCGAAGAGCTGGCGGTAGGCGGTGGCCGCCGTCGCCATGTAGCAGGCGGACTCCGCCCAGGACAGGCGGGCGGGCTTCGGGTGGCACATGTAGTCGTCGACGACCGCGAACTGCGCGAAGGAGCCGTAGTTCTCCTCGTACCCCCACACGCGCTGGGTGGTGGAGAAGGCCGGGTCGGCGCCGAGGCGGATGTCCTCGGCGGACTCGTCCCACCGGCTGGCCAGCACGACGACCTCGTCGCCCAGCCGGACGTCCCGCACCCCCTCGCCGACGGCCCACACGATGCCGGACAGGTCGGAGCCGCCGATGTGGAAGTCCTCGGTGGCGCCGGCCTTCTGCCGGGCGGCTATCACGTCGAGTGGATGTCCCAGGGCGGCCCAGACGTTGTTGTAGTTGACTCCGGCCGCCATCACCTTGACGAGCACCTGCCCGCGCCCGACGGGGGGCACGTCGACCACTTCGGTGCGGAAGGCGTCGACGGGCCGCCCGTAGCGTTCGCGGCGGATCAGCGAGGCGTACATCTTCTTCGGCACGGTGCCCATCTCGGGCGCGTCGCCGAGTTCGTAGAGGTCCTGGGTGGCGGTCGCGGTCACATGGGGCTCCTGGACGGTCGGGTCCCGCTCGGGACGGGGAGGCGGACAGGGGCGGGGAGGCGGACAGGGCGGGGGCCGGTCCGGTCAGTGGGGCGCCTCGCGCAGCGCCTTGGCGACCGTGGCGCCGATCAGCGCGATGGGCTCGGGTTCGGTCATCTCGTAGTGCCCGCACGGCACTCGGTGGTCGTGCAGGGTCCCCTCGACGTGGGGCCGCCAGCCCTCGACCTTGTCGGGCAGTACGGCCAGGTCGCCGGGGAAGTCGGTGGCCTCCTCCCGGGCGGCGCTGAAGAACAGCACGTCCCCGCGGAAGACGCCGGGCGCGAACTGGGGCGCGATGCGCAGGTTGTTGCGCATGACCGCGGCGATGGCCTCGGCCTCGGCCCGGGTGACCGGCGAACTCGTCGGATCGGCCGCCAGGCCGGCGTCGATGCGGGCGAGGACGGTCGTCACGTCCGGCACGTCGGCAGCTCCCCGCCCGGCGGGGAGGCCGGCCACCCTGGCCAGCAGGGACGCCACCTGCCGTTCGACCGCCGCGGCGTCGTACTGCGTACCGTACGGCCGGGGGGCGTCCAGCATGGCCAGCAGCTCCACCCGCTCGCCCCGCTCCTGCAGGGCGCAGGCCATCGCGTGCGCCACGAAGCCGCCGTAGGACCAGCCCAACAGCCGGTAGGGGCCGTGCGGTCGCACCTCGCGGACGAGGTCGACGTAGGAGGCGACCATGGACGCCGCGTCCGGCACGGGCGGCCGGGTGCCGTCGAGGCCGGCGGCCTGGATGCCGTAGACCGGCTGGTCGCCGCCGAGGTGGGGCAGCAGTCCCGTGTAGCGCCAGGACACGCCCGCCCCGGGATGGACGCAGAACAAAGGTGCGGCCTCACCCCGGGTCCGCAGCGGCAGGAGCGGGGCCAGGGCGTTCCTGCCGCCGCTCGGCTCCCGCGCTCCGGTGTCGTCGGCCGCCGCCAGGAGCCCGGCCACGGTGGGCGCGGCCAGCAGGGCCGCGGCGGGCACGTCGAGCACGTCGGCCTGACGCAGCCGGCCCGCCAGCAGGACGGCGCGCATCGAGTCGCCGCCCAGGTCGAAGAAGTTGTCGTGGACGCCGATGCCGCCGATGCCGAGGGTCTCCTCCCACAGGCGGGTCACGGCCTGTTCGCGTTCGGTGCGCGGGGGCACGTGTTCGGTCGTCAGGCGGGGCCGCGGGCCGAGGGCCGGCTCGGTGTCCGCCGCGGTCCCGGTGTCCGGCGCGCCGGGGTCCGTGCGGGCGCCGGGGGCGTCGATCCAGTGGCGGTGCCGTTCGAAGGCGTAAGCGGGCAGCGGCGCGCGCCGGGGCGTGCCCGGCACCCCGGGGAGCGCGGTGTCCACGCCCGCGCTCCACAGCCGGCCCAGTGCCTCGGCCAGGACGAACCCGTCGTCGGCGTCGGCCTTGGCGTGTCGCATGGTGGTCACCGTCACCGGCGCGTGCTCCGCGAGCTGGGCGGCGGCCAGCTTGGTCAGGGTGTCGCCCGGCCCGATCTCCACCAGGACGGGACGGCGCTCCCACAGGGCGGTGACGCCGTCGGCGAAGCGCACGGTGCAGCGGGTGTGGTCGATCCAGTGCTGGACCGAGGTCGCCTGCGCGTCGGTGATCCAGGTGCCGGTGACGTTGGTGACGAACGGGATCCGCGGCGGGCGCAGGGTGACGCCGCGCAGGTGCTTCTCGTACGTCTCCAGCACCGGGTCCAGGACGTGGGAGTGGGCGGCGACCGGTATGCGCAGCCGGCGGAACGGGACATCCCGCCGGGTGAGTTCGGCCTCGAAGCGCGCGACGGCGTCGTCGTGCCCGGCGACGGTGCAGGCGGCGGGGCCGTTCACCGCGGCGAGGGACAGCTCCTCGTCGAGCAGCGGCAGCACCTCCTCCACGGGCGCCGCCACCCCGACGGTCGCCCCGCCCGCGGAGCTGATGAGCCGGAGGCGTTCGGTGACCAGGGGCAGCATCTCACCGAGGTCGATCACCCCGGCCAGGCAGGCGGCCGTGTACTCGCCGAGCGAGTGGCCGATGAGCGCGTCCGGGCGCACCCCCGCCGCCATGAGGGTGCGGGCGAGGGCGTACTCGGTGACCACCAGGGCGAGGAACGTGCTCGTGCTGTCGGCCTGCCGCTGCTCGAACAGGTCGTCGAGCAGGGCGGGGCGCAGGTCGGCGCCGAGGACGGGGCGCAGGATGCGCGCGCACTCGTCGACGGTGTCGCGGTAGACGTCGTGCTCGCGGTAGAGCTCGGCGCCCATGCCGGGGTACTGCGTGCCGCCGCCCGGCAGCAGGAACGCCACCCGTGCGGGCTCGTCCGGCAGGGGCGGCGTGCCGGGCACGGCGCCGCGCAGCGCGGACAGGGCCTCCTCGCGGGAGGCGGCGGTCACGGCCAGGCGGTGGCGCAGCGCGGGCCGGTCGGCGCGCAGGGAGTGCGCGACGTCGTCCAGGCGCAGTTCCGGTCGCCTTTCGAGGTGACGGGCGAGGACCTCGGCCTGGCCGCGCAGGGCGCCGGCCGTACGCGCGGACAGGGGCAGCACCAGGCGGCGGCCGTCCGCGGACGGGCGGGGCGGAGCGGGCGCGGCGGGCGGCGCCTCCTCCAGGACGACGTGGGCGTTGGTGCCGCCGATGCCGAAGGCGCTGACCGCGGCCCGCCGGGGGTGTCCGCCCGCGGGCCAGTCCTCCAGGGTGGTGGGGACCCGGAACGGGCCGGCGGCGAAGTCGATGTGCGGGTTGGGCCGTTCGAAGTGCAGGCTCGGCGGGATCCGCCGGTGCTCCAGGGCCAGGACGGCCTTGATGAGCCCGGCGATGCCGGCGGCCGCTCCGAGGTGGCCGATGTTGGTCTTCACGGAACCGAGGGCGCAGTAGCCGCGGCGCCGCGTGGACTGCCGGAAGGCCTCGGTGAGCGCGGCGACCTCGATCGGGTCCCCCAGGCGCGTGGCGGTGCCGTGCGCCTCGACCAGGCCGATGGTGTCGGCGTCCGTCATCGCCTGGGCCTGCGCCGCGAGGATGACCTCGGTCTGGCCGGCGGCGCTGGGCGCGCTGAAGCCCACCTTGCGGCGTCCGTCGTTGTTGACGGCGCTGCCCCGGATGACGGCGCGGATGCGGTCGCCGTCGGCGAGGGCGTCCTCCAGCCGTTTGAGGACGACGGCGCCGACGCCGTCGCCGGAGGAGGTGCCGGCCGCGTCCTCGGCGAACGCCCGGCAGTGCCCGTCGGGCGAGAAGGGGCCGCCGGGCACGTAGCGGTAGCCGAGCAGCGCCGAGGGGTTGACGGAGACGGCGGCGGCGAGCGCGGTGTCGCACCGGTGGTCGAGCAGGTCCTGGCAGGCGGTGTGCACGGCGACGAGCGCGGTGGAACAGGCCGTCTGCAGCGACAGACTCGGACCGGTCAGCCCCAGCTCGTAGGAGACGCGGGTGGCGAGCGTGCCCAGGGAGTTGGCGGTGGCCGCGTGCACGAGCTCCACCGATCCGGGCTGCCCGGCGTACCGCGGATGGACGTGAGCCGGGTAGTAGCGGCTGTCGCCGCTGCCCGCGTACACGCCGAACGTACCGGTCGCGGCGCCGGGGCCGAGGACCGCGGCGTCCTCCAGCGCGTGGTACGCCGTCTCCAGCAGCAGCCGCTGCTGGGGGTCGATGACGGCCGCCTCGGCGGGGCTGTAGCCGAAGAACCCGGAGTCGAAGCGGTCGATTCCCCCGATGACCGACGCCATGCGGACCAGCGTGGGGTCGTCGAGGTCGCGCTCGGCTCCGCCGGCGGCCAGGAACTCCTCGTCGGTGACGGGCCGCACCGACTCGCGTCCGGCGGCCAGGTTGTCCCAGAACGCGTCCAGGTCGTCCGCGCCGGGGAAGCGGCCCGCCATGCCGATCACGGCGACGACCGGGGCCTGCTCGTCCTGCGGTTGGGGGGTCTCAGGCATGGCCTCGGTCCTTCCCGTGCCGTGCGGAGCGGCGTGCGCGGGCCACGCGCTGCCGCTGGGCTCGTTCTTTGGCGCGGTCCAGGCCGCTCGGCCCGGTCCCGGCGGTCGGCGACGGCGCCTGCGGGTCCACCGCCTGCGGGGCACCCGTGGTCCCGGGGACCTCCGGTCCGGTCAGGGTCGACAGGTGGCGGGCCAGGTCGCGCACGGTGGGGTGCGCGAACAGGTCGACGACCGGCAGTTCGCACCCGAAGGCCCTCTCGACCGCGCTCTGGGCGGCGACCAGGAGCAGCGAGTTGCCGCCCAGGTCGAAGAAGTTCTCGTCCGGGCCGACCCGGTCGCGGCCCAGGACCTCGCGCCACAGGCCGGCCAGGCGGCTCTCCAGCGCCCGCAGCCGCTCCCCCGCATCGTCGGAGGGCGCCACCGAATGCTCGGCGCCGCCGGCCGCGCGCAGCACCCAGTGGTCGCCGCCGGCGGCCTCGGCTGCGGCCCGGTGCAGCGCGCCGAGGTCGGCGCCCTCCTCCAGAGCGACGCGTCCGGCCAGTCGCCGCACCTGCCGGGCCGGTTCGAGGACGTGGCTGCGGACCCAGGGGACGCTGCGGTCGGCGCCGATCAGCAGGTGGGGTTCGTCCAGGGTGCGGGCCAGGTCGAAGGAGCGCAGCGCGGCGGCGGTGTCCAGGACGCGGTAGCCGCGGGCCTCGGTGAGCGGGGCGAGCCGGTAGCCGCTGCTCATGCCCCGCTCGCGCCACATGCTCCAGGCCAGGCTCTGCGCGGGTAGTCCGAGGGCGCGGCGGTGCGAGGCGAGCGCGTCGAGGTAGGCGTTGGCGGCGGCGTAGGCGGTGTTCATGGCGCCGCCGAAGTAGCCGTTCACCGAGGAGAAGGTGACGAAGGAGCCCACCGGGTGGTCCGCGCTCGCCCGGTGCAGGGTCCAGGCGCCGCGCACCTTCGCGTCCAGGGCCTCGCGCCAGGCGGCCGGGTCCAGTTCGCCGACGGGGCGCTCGACGAGGGTCCCGGCCAGGTGCAGTACGGACACCAGGGGCACGCCCCAGTGCTCGGCGGCCGCGCGGACGGCGTCCCGCACCTGTCGCTCGTCGGTCACGTCGGCGCACGCGTACCGCACCTCCCCGAGTTCCCGCAGCCGCCGGTAGGCCTCGATGCGGGCGGCCGGGTGCCCTCCGGCGGCCAGGTGCCCCGGCCAGGCGTCCTCCACGGGCAGCGGGGTACGGCCGAGGACGAGCAGCCGGGTGCCGGGCGTCCGCAGGAGATGGGCGGCGAGCTCGGTCCCGACGCCGCCCAGTCCCCCGCTGACCAGGTGGAAGCCGTCGGCGGGGGGCGCTTCGGCGCGGGGTGCCGACTCTGGCAGGGGGGCCAGCCGGCGTACCAGGCGCCGTCCGCCCCGGCGGGCGACCTCGGTGTCGGCCGGGGTGCCGGCCGCCTCGGCGAGCAGCAGGGGTACGGGGTCCTCGTCGCTTCGCGGGTCGAGGTCCAGATGGACGCACCGCAGCCCGCCCAGCTCCTCCCGCAGCGACTTCAGCACCGCGCCGGCCATGGCGTGCGCCGGGGAGGGCCGGTCCTCGGCGGTGACCGCCTGGGCGCCCGCCGTCACGTACAGCAGGTCGACCGGGCCCTCGCCGGCCTGCCCGGCGGGCCGGGCGGCGAGGGCCCGGGCCAGCGCGATCAGGGGGGCGGTGGCGGCCCGGGCGGCCGCCGGGTCGGCCGTCGCGCCGGTGTGCAGCGCGCCGAGGTGCACGATGGCGTCGACCGGCCGCCCGTCGGATTCGAGGGCCCGCAGCAGCGCCTTGTGGTCGGCCTCTTCGGCGAAGCGGATCCGGTGGTGGGCCGCGTCCTGCCGGGCGTACGACGCCCCGTCGGTGACCTGGGTGCACAGCCCGCCGTCGGCCCGCACCGCCCGCGCGAGGCGCCCGGCGAGGTCCTGTGCCCGCGGGTCGCCTCCCGCGAGGACGAGGACGTGCCGGCCGGCCGCCGCCGCGCACGGGCGGTGGCGCTCGGCCCGCCGCCACACCGGCCGCAGGAACCAGTCGGGCAGGGTGGCGGCCGTCCCCAGCAGCAGCTGGGCCTCGTGGATCGCGTCGTCGAAGGCGCCCGCCTCGAAGCTCTTGCGCAGCCTGGTCCGCTGGATCTTGCCGATCTCCGTCTTCGGGACGTCGGCGGCGGCGACCGGCACGAGGAAGGCGGGGCTGACGCCGATCTCCCGGGTCACCTTGCCGGCGATCTCCCGCAGCGCGGTGGCTGGGTCGTGCTCCGGCGCGAGGTGGACGAACAGGGCGAGTTCGTCGGTGGCCGCCGACGGGTCGGAGCGCACCGCGACCGCGGCGGTGAAACTGCGGACGGCGTAGGGCAGTTCCTCGACACAGGCCTCGATCTCGTGGCTGTAGTGGTTGACGCCGTTGACGATGATGACGTCCTTGGCTCGGCCGGTGATGTACAGCTCGCCGTCGCGCAGGAATGCCAGGTCGCCGGTGTCGAACCAGCCGTCGTCGGTGAACGCCTCGGCGTTGGCCGCCGGGTTGTCGTGGTAGCTGCCGGTCACGGAGGTGCCGCGGACCTGGAGCCGGCCGACGTCGCCCTCGGTGAGGACGGTGCCGTGTTCGTCGGCGATCCGCATGGCGAAGCCGGGGTAGGGCAGGCCGCAGCTGACGAACGTCTCGCCGGTGCCCGGCGGTTCGGCCGGCAGCACGGCGTCGGTGACCACCGAGCAGGTCTCCGACATGCCCCAGCCGGGGTGCATCACGTCCTGCGGCAGCCCGAACGGCTTCAGCGTATGCAGGAACCGGCGGGCGGCCGCGGCCACCACGACCTCACCGGCGTTCATCACCAGCCGCATCGGCGACAGGTCCCACTCCCGGTCCCGGAAGCGGTCGGCCTGCTCGGCCAGCAGCCCGAAGGCGAAGTTGGGCGCCCAGGTGACCGTGACCCGGTGCCGGTGGGCGAGGTCCATCCAGCGCAGCGGATCCTGAAGGATCCAGGAGGTCGGCGCGTGGATCTGCCGGCATCCCAGGTACACATCGCGCAGGTGGAACATCACCACACCGGTGACGTGGTCGAGCGGGATCCAGTTCAGGGAGACGTCCCGCTCGCCGAGCCCGTTCATCTGCTCGGTGGCGCCGGACCGGGTCAGCACGTTGCGGTGGGTCAGGCGCACGGCCTTGGGCAGGCCGGTGCTGCCGGACGTCATCAGCATCAGGAGGAGGTCGTCGGGCCGGGCGGCGTACCAGTCGCGGTCCTCGGGCGCCTCCCGCAGCGCGTCGGCGGTCGTCAGCCGAAGCCCCGGCCGGCCCTGGCGGGCCGCCAGGTCGCGCAGGCCGGGCTCCAGGCCGGCGGAGCACACCATCCAGGGCCGACCGAGCATTCGCCAGATGCCCTCCAGCTTGGTCAGCGCCGCCGAGGAGGCGGCGTAGGAGGCGGGGACGGTCAGCGGGACGGCGACGAAACCGCCGAGGACGCAGCCCCACAGCACGGCGAGGAAGTCCTCGGTGTCGTCGCACTGGAGGATCACCTGGTCGCCGGGGCGCAGTCCGGCCCGCCGCAGTCCCGCGAGGACCCTGGACGCCTCCGAGAGCAGGGACGCGTAGCCGCGCCGCGTCTCGCTGCCGTCGGCGTGCACGTGCACGATGTCGCCGTGGCCGTGTTCGGCCGCGCGGACGAGGGCCTGCGCCCAGCCGGGCACGGTCGGTTCGGTCAGCTCCGGCCCCTCGCTCAGCGCCGGGACGGCCCCGGTCGCGGTGCGCGGGCCGTCGGCCGGTGCCGACGGGGCGGTGCGGCGAGCGGGGCCGGCGGGAGGAAGCGGTCGGGCATCAGCAGGTTGACGC
>NZ_JBKJFM010000091.1:0-24328 GCF_046614825.1 Streptomyces nanhaiensis | reverse complement strand
GCGGTCAGGGGACGGGCGGTACGGCGCACGGAGACGGTCATGATCGGAACGTAACGGCGTTCCGGCGCGATCGCGCGGGGTGCTGCTCTTGTCGGACTACCGTCACCCCCGGCCCGGGTGACACCCGATCGGGCAACCGCCCGCCGCAGCCGCAGCCGCAGCCGGCGTCACCCGCAGGCCCCCGGCGCCGCCGTCAGTGGCGCCACGGCCCGGTGACGGCGAACGTGGTCCCCGGCTCGTAGCAGTTGACGTACATGGTGCGGCGGTCGGGCGAGAAGGTGACGCCCGCGAACTCGCCGTACTCCGGTTCCTGCGCGGTGCCGGTGTTCTGGGCGTTGCGCGCCAGGGCGTAGATCTCGCCGTGGCGGGTGAGGCCGTAGACGTGCTGGGCGCCGCCCCCGTCCTCGCAGACCATCAGACCGCCGCCCGGGGCGAGGCAGATGTTGTCCGGCGACTCCCCGGGGGTGTCCACGCCGGTGTCCGGTCCGAAGATCACCGCCAGCGTCAGCCGGCGGCGGCCCGGCTCGTACCGCCACACCTGGCCGAAGTGGTCGGCCGCCGAACCCTCGGAGCTGCGCGCGTAGCTGGAGACGAAGTACACCGCGCCCTGCCCCCGGTGGCTGCCCCAGTAGCAGCCCTCCAGCTTCTGCGCGTGGGTGACGCCGCCGCGGCCGAAGTCCTGCAGGCGGATGGGCGTTTGCTTCGCCAGCGGGTCGGGCACCGGCAGCCACTCGACGCCGTCGAAGTGCGTGCCCGGCTCGGTCACGGCCGACAGGTCGGGGACGCCGGGCACCCGCATGGCCTCCAGCCTCCCGCCCGCGCGCAGGGAGTCGAAGCCGCCGCGGGGCCGGTGCGGCAGGAAGCGGTAGAACAGGCCGAAGGGGTGGTCGAAGGCGTCCTCGGTCTCGTAGACCACGCCCTCGCGGGGGTCGACGGCGATGGCCTCGTGCTGGAAGCGGCCCATCGCGGTCAGCGGTTCGGGGACGGTGCGGTGGCCGGGCCGCAGGCCGATCTCGAAGATGAAGCCGTGGTCCCTGGTGTACCCGTTGGTGCCGGCCTTGTCCTCGGTCTCCTCGCAGGTCAGCCAGGTGCCCCAGGGGGTCGGGCCGCCCGCGCAGTTCACCGCGGTGCCCGCGATGCCCACCCGCTCGTCCAGTACGCGGTCGCTGCCGGAGAGCTCCAGCACGGTGCAGCCGCCCATGCCCTGCGGGTCGTACGTCAGCCCGCGCACGGCGGGGACGCGGCGGGGGGCGTTGTGGCGGTTCTCGTGGTTGCGCACCAGCTGTACGTGCCCGGGGCGCGGGCCGGGCAGGGCGGTCATGCCGTCGTGCTTGCCGGGGACCGGACCCTGGCCCGAGAGCATGGGTTCGCCCTCGCGCGACAGCACCCGGTAGCGGAAACCCTTCGGCAGGTCGAGCAGGCCGTCGGGGTCGGGCACGAGGGGGCCGTACCCGCCCCGGCCGCCGGCCGGGGCGGCGTGGGCGGCGTCCGTACCGGCGAACAGTTCGGAGAGGGATCCGGCGAAGGCGATCCCCGCTCCGACGGCTGCGGCACTTCCCAGGATCCGGCGTCGCGTTGCTGACATGGGCAACTCCCTGCTGGCGGACAGGTTGATGACCCGGTCGTGTGTACCACGCTGTCCGCTCGGCGGGAACCAGGCGCGGCACGGACGGGACCCGCCCGTGCCGCGCCGCGACCCTCCCGGCGTACGGATCCGGCCGTTTCCGGGAGACCGGCTCCGCCACCGCACTCGGCCGCCGCACCCGCCGGGTTCTGCTTCCGCCGGCCCTGCCTCCGCCGGGACCCGGAGCGGTCGGGCGCCGCTCCCGTCAGGCCCCGTCCCCGCCGCCCTCCCCGGTCAGGCGCCGCGCGTCGCGGGCGAGCGCGGTGAGGCGGGATATCGCCCGGAAGTACTTCTTGCGGTAGCCGCCCCTGAGCATGTCCTCCCCGAAGAGCCGGTCGAACGGCACCCCGGAGGCGAGCACCGGCACCTCGCGGTCGTAGAGCCGGTCGGCCAGGACCACCAGGCGGAGCGCGGTGGATTGATCGGGCACCGGCTGGACATCCGTGAGGCAGACCGCCTCCACGCCGTCGCACAGCGCGCCGTAGCGGCTGGGGTGCACCCGGGAGAGGTGGTCCAGGAGGGAGGGGAAGTGGTCGAGGGAGGCTCCGGGCGTGCGGTGCGCGGCGGCGGCCACCGCGTCGTCGCCGGCCGGCGGCGGGGCCTCGGGCAGGCCGCGGTGGCGGTAGTCCTCGCCGTCGATGCGCAGCGTGCGGAAGTGCGCCGACAGGCCCTGGATCTCCCGCAGGAAGTCGGCGGCGGCGAACCGGCCCTCGCCGAGCTTGCCGGGCAGGGTGTTGGAGGTGGCCGCCAGTGCCACGCCCTCCTCGACCAGACGGCCCAGCAGGGTGGAGACCAGCACGGTGTCGCCCGGGTCGTCCAGCTCGAACTCGTCGATGCACAGCAGCCGGTGCCCGCCGAGCGTGGCCACCGTCTGCTGGAAGCCGAGCGCGCCCACCAGGTTGGTCAGCTCCACGAACGTGCCGAACGCCTTGCGCTCGGGCGGGGCGTCGGTGGCGTGCCACAGAGAGGCCAGCAGATGGGTCTTGCCGACGCCGTAACCGCCGTCGAGGTACACCCCGCGCGGCCCGGCTGGCGCCGCCTGCCGCCCGCCGCGGCGGAACCAGCGCCTGATGCCGCCGCCCTCGCCGTCCGCCCGCTCCCCGCCGAGCCCGTCCGCGAAGCCGCTCAGCACCTTCACCGCCTCGGACTGGCTGGGCTGGGACGGGTCGGGGATGTAGTTGTCGAAGCGCACCGAGTCGAAGCGCGGCGGCGGCACCATCTCCGCGACCAGCCGGTCTGCGGGGACGTGCGGCTCGCGGGCGCACAGGGACAGCGGGGCGCTCTCGCCGTCCGCCGGACGCGTCGGTCCGGAGTTCGGGTCGGGCTTCTGGGCGGGAGAGGACGACACCCTTATCACTGTACGTGGCGTGGCGGGGCACGAAACACGCCAGTGGCACGTGCCACACTGCGCCGTATGCGACGCCTGTTCCCCCCTTTCGAGCACCCCGCGGAACCCACGGCCCCCGGACGGCGGGAGCCGCCGTCCGCCGACCGCCCCTGGACGCTCGAGGAGATCGCCGACGCGTACGCCTACCCCGCCGCGACGGCCGCGACGGCCGAGGGGGCCGACGGGGCGGGGGAGGCCGCGCGGCCCTGGCTGCGCGGCAACATGGTCGCCTCCCTCGACGGCGCCGCCCACCACGGCGGACGCTCCCAGCCGCTGTCCTCGGACGCCGACATGCGGATCTTCGGGGTGCTGCGCGCCCTGGCGGACGCCGTGGTCGTCGGCGCCGAGACGGTACGCCGGGAGGGGTACCGGCCGGCCCGCCGCCGCGAGGCGTTCGCCGCCCGGCGCGAGGCCGCCGGGCAGGGGCCGGCCCCGGCCATCGCGGTCGTCAGCGCGAGCCTGGACCTGGACTTCTCCCTGCCGCTGTTCACCGAGCCGCTGGTGCCCACCCTCGTGCTCACCGGCGCCGCCGCCCCGGCCGGCCGCCAGGAGGCGGCGCGCGAGGCGGGCGCGGTGGTGGTGCACGCGGGGGAGGGCGCCGAGGTGGACCCGGCGCGGGTGCCGGGCCTGCTGGCCGGGCACGGCCACACCCGGCTGCTCACCGAGGGCGGGCCGCGCCTGCTGGGCCGTTTCGCGGCCGCCGGCGTCCTGGACGAGCTGTGCCTGACCGTCTCCCCCCGGATCACGGCGGGGAACGCGGCGCGGATCCTGGACGGCCCCGGCTTCGAGACCCCCGTGGAGTACGAGCTGACATCCCTGCTGGAGGAGGACGGGTTCCTCTTCTCGCGCTACCGCCGCCACCGCGAGGCGATCCGGAAATGACCGGATCTGTTTGTCTGCGCCGACAAGGTGTGACGTGCACAGAATGAGATGCGCAGAGTGAAATGTGCAGTCCCGCAACAGGGCGGGACCGGATAGTCGTCGTACGGGTCGCCGACCCGTCGGGAGGAAGGGCACCTGCCGTGTTCACGTCCGTACTGATGATCGAGAAGCCGCTGGTGCCCACCGACGTCGAACTCGTCACCACGCTCCACGGAGACGAGCCCGTCTCGTTCGTCGTGCTCATGCAGCCGCGCGGCGACCAGGACCGGCTGCTGCGCGCCCTGGACGACGTGGCGCTCGGCGAGCTGGACGACGCCGTCCGCGAGGCCACCGGGCGCGACGACGAGGAGGACCGTTCCGACAGCCCGGTCTCCCCGGCCGAACGGGCACTGGAGCACTCGCTGGGCGCGCTGCGCGCGGCGGGGGCGGAGGCCGTCGGCCAGATCGTCCAGGACCACCCCCTGGACCTGCTCACCTCGGTGGTGGAGGAGACGGGCGCCGACGAGGTGATCGTGCTGACCGCGCCGCACCTGGTGGAGGAGTTCTTCCACCGCGACTGGGCCTCCCGCGCCCGCCACAAGGTCGGCGTCCCCGTGCTCAAGCTGTTCGCCCACGGCGAGTAGGGCGAGCAGGGCGAGCAGACCGGGCCGGCGCTCCCGGAGGCCGCCCCCGGCCTCCGGGAGCGCCGGCCCGGTGCGCCGCCGCACGCCGTCCGCGGGCACCCGGCCCGCTCGCATAGGCTGGGGCCGGGTGCCCGCGGACGGCGCGCGCGGCCCGGCCGCACCGCCGTACGGGCACCCCGCAACCCTCCGGGCTCCCAGGTCCCCCGGGACCCCGGGGCCCTCCAGGACACGACACCGGCGGACACACCGCCCGGAGCACCCTTCGAAAGGACACCGCATGGCGCCCGGCCTGCCGACCGCGATGGAACGACCGCACTTCATCGGCATCGGCGGAGCCGGAATGTCCGGCATCGCGAAGATCCTCGCCCAGCGCGGCGCGCAGGTCGCGGGCAGCGACGCCAGGGAGTCCGCCACCGCCGAGGCGCTGCGCGCCCTCGGAGCCACCGTCCACATCGGCCACGCCGCCGGCCACCTCGCCGCCGACGCCACCGCCGTCGTCGTCTCCAGCGCCATCCGCGACGACAACCCCGAGCTGGCCGCCGCCCGCGAGCGCGGCGTGCCCGTGGTGCACCGCTCCGACGCGCTGGCCGCCCTCATGGAGGGCCTGCGCCCCATCGCCGTCGCCGGCACCCACGGCAAGACGACCACCACCTCGATGCTCGCCGTCGCCCTGGACGCGATGGGCCTGGACCCCTCGTACGCCATCGGCGGCGACCTCGACGGCCCCGGCACCAACGCCCGCCACGGCGGCGGGGAGATCTTCGTCGCCGAGGCGGACGAGAGCGACCGCAGCTTCCACAAGTACGCCCCCGAGGTGGCGATCGTCCTCAACGTGGAGCTGGACCACCACGCCAACTACGCCTCGATGGAGGAGATCCACGAGTCGTTCCTGACCTTCGCCGGCCGCGTCCGCCCCGGCGGCACCCTGGTGGTCAGCGCCGACCACGAGGGCGCCCGCGAGTTCACCGCCCGCCTGCGCGCCCGAGGCGCCGGGGACCTGCGGATCACCACCTACGGCGAGGCCGAGGACGCCGACGTACGGGTCGCCAAGGTCCTCCCGCAGGGGCTGACCAGCGAGGTCACCGCCGTCCTCGACGGCACGCAGCACACCTTCACCGTCTCCGTCCCCGGCCGCCACTACGCCCACAACGCCGTCGCCGCCCTGGCCGCCGGAGCGGCGCTGGGCGTCCCGGCCGGCGACCTGGCCGCGGCGCTGGCCTCCTACACCGGCGTCAACCGCCGGCTCCAGCCCAAGGGCGAGGCGCGCGGGGTGCGGGTCATCGACTCCTACGCCCACCACCCCACCGAGATGACCGCCGACATCGAGGCCATCCGGGGAGCGGCCGCCGGCGGCCGGGTGCTGGTCCTCTTCCAGCCGCACCTGTTCAGCCGCACCCGGGAGCTGGGAGCGGAGATGGGGCAGGCGCTGGCGCTGGCCGACGCCTCGGTCGTCCTGGACATCTACCCGGCGCGCGAGGACCCGATCCCGGGCGTCACCAGCGCCGTCATCACCGACGCGGCCCTGGCCGCGGGCGCGCGGGTGCGGCCCGAGTCCGACAAGGGGGCCGCGGCGGCCCTGATCGCCGGAATGGCCGAGCCCGGCGATCTCGTTCTCACCATGGGAGCGGGCGACGTCACCGAACTCGGCGCGACGGTGCTGGAGCGGCTGGCCGCCCGCCCCGCGAACTGAGGAGGCACCCATGGGTTACGAGATCGACAAGAGCGAGGAGCAGTGGCGGCAGGAGCTCAGCCCCGCCGAGTACCACGTGCTGCGCGAGGCGGGCACCGAGCCGGCCTTCACCGGTGAGTACAACCACACCAAGACCACCGGCGTCTACCAGTGCCGCGCCTGCGGGGCCGAACTGTTCCGCTCCGACACCAAGTTCGAGTCCCACTGCGGCTGGCCCAGCTTCTTCGACCCGGCCGACTCCTCGGCCGTCGAGCTGCTGGAGGACCGCTCCCACGGCATGGTCCGCACCGAGGTGCGCTGCGCGCGCTGCGGCTCCCACCTGGGCCACGTCTTCCGCGGCGAGGGCTACCCGACCCCGACGGACGAGCGCTACTGCATCAACTCCGTCTCCCTGAAGCTCGTGCCCGGGGAGGGCTGACCGGCACCACCGGCGCCCCGCGCCGCACCGCCCTCCGGGCCCGCGGGGTCCGGAGGGCCGGACGCGGCACCCCGCCGCCGCGCCCGGCGCGGACGGGCGGATGATGGCGGCCATGCACCAGACGCTGCTGCCCTTCCTGGGCGCCTGCCTGCTGATCGCGGCCTCCCCGGGGCCGAGCACCGTCCTGATCATCCGCCGGTCGCTGATCGGCCACCGGCACGGCATGGCGACGGTCCTCGGCAACGAGACCGGGGTCTTCGTGTGGGGCGTGGTGGCCGCCTTCGGGCTCACCGCGCTGCTGGCCGCATCCCAGCTCGCCTACGACGCGCTGCGCCTGGTGGGCGCGGTTGTGCTGGTGGTCTTCGGCCTCCAGGCGCTGCGCGCCGCCCGGCGGACCCGGGGCGCGGCGGTGGCGGGCGGCGACGGGCCCGCGTCCGCACCCGCACCCGAGCCCGCGTCCGCGCCCGTACGGGAGTCGGCGTGGCGGTCGTACCGGGCCGGCCTCGCCCTCAACCTCGCCAACCCCAAGGCCGCGGTCTTCGCCCTGTCCTTCCTGCCGCAGTTCGTCCCCGCCGGGGCCCCGCAACTGCCCGCGATGGTGGCGCTTGCGGCGGTGTGGGCGCTCTTCGAGACCGGCTACTACGCCTGCTACGTGTGGGGCGTGGGCCGGATGCGGCGCCTGATCGAACGCGCGGCCGTACGCCGCCGCCTGGAGCAGGTCTCCGGCGGCGTGCTGATAGCCCTGGGCCTGCGGATGGCACTGGAGGGCTGACCGCGCCTCCCGCGCCCGGCCCCGAGCGGGTGCCGGGCCACGGGCCGGACCACGGCCGGGCCACCGGCCGGACTACCGCAGCACCGCCGCCGAGTGCGGGCCCAGCCGCAGCAGGCCGTCGCCCTCGGGGGCCTCGCACTCGCCCCAGGAGGCCAGCTCGGCGGCGGTGTGCACCGACAGGGGGATCTCGGCGGTGCCCTCCTCGGCCAGGTTCACCGCCACGTGCAGCCCGCCGTGGCGCATGCACAGCCAGCGCCGCTCCTCGTCATAGGCGACGTGGACGTCCACCAGCCGGGTGCGGGGCGAGACATGGGCGCGGCGCAGCGCGATGAGCGCGCGGTGCCAGGCCAGCAGGGCGGCGTGCGGCTCGCGGTGCGGCTCGTCCCAGTCCAGGCAGGAGCGCAGCCGGGTGGCGGGGTCCTGCGGATCCGGCACGTCCGCCTCCGACCAGCCGTGCGCGGCGAACTCCCGCCGCCGCCCCCGCCGTACCGCCTCGGCCAGCTCCGGGTCCTGGTGGTCGGTGAAGTACTGCCAGGGGGTGCGCGCCCCCCACTCCTCGCCCATGAACAGCATCGGCGTGTACGGCCCGCACAGCACCAGCGCCGCCGCACAGGCCGCCAGGCCGGGGGAGAGGTGGGAGGCCAGCCGGTCGCCCCGGGCCCGGTTGCCGATCTGGTCGTGCGTCTGGGCGTAGGCGACGAAGCGGCGCGCCTCGGTGGCGGTGCGGTCCACCGCCAGGCCGTGGCGGCGGCCCCGGAAGGAGGAGTAGGTGCCGTCGTGGAAGAACGCCCCGGTCAGCGACTTGGCCAGGGCCGCCAGCGGGGCGCGGGCGAAGTCGGCGTAGTAGCCCTGCGCCTCACCGGTCAGCGCGGTGTGCAGGGCGTGGTGGATGTCGTCGTCCCACTGGGCGTCCAGGCCCAGCCCGTGCTCCCCGCGCGGCGCGGTGGTGCGCGGGTCGTTGCGGTCGGACTCGGCGATCAGGAACAGCGGACGCCCCAGCTCGGCCGACAGGGCGTCCACGGCCGCCGACAGCTCGGCCAGGAAGTGCTCGGCCCGCTCGTCGATCAGCGCGTGCACCGCGTCCAGCCGCAGCCCGTCCAGCCGGTGGTCGCGCAGGAGGGCCAGCGCGCTGCCGGTGAAGTACGCGCGCACCTCGTCCGAGCCGGGCGCGTCCAGGTTGACCGCCGAGCCCCACGGGGTGTGGTGGCGTTCGGTGAAGTACGGGCCGAACTCCGGCAGCCGGTTGCCCGACGGGCCCAGGTGGTTGTGGACCACGTCCAGGACCACGCCCAGCCCGTGGCCGTGCGCGGCGTCCACGAAGCGCTTGAGACCCTCGGGCCCGCCGTAGGGCTCGTGCACCGCCCAGGGCGCCACACCGTCGTAGCCCCAGCCGTGGGTGCCGGGGAAGGGGCTGACCGGCATCAGCTCGACATGGGTGACGCCGAGGTCGGCCAGATGGCCCAGCCGTCCGGCCGCCGCGTCGAAGGTCCCGGCCTCGGTGAAGGTGCCGACGTGCAGCTCGTACAGGACCGCGCCGTCCAGGTCGCGCCCCTGCCAGTCGTGCCGCCAGGCGTACGCTCCCTGGTCCACCACCGCGGCGAGCCCGTCGGGGCCGTCGGGCAGCCGGCGGGCGCGGGGGTCGGGCAGCACGGGCCCGTCGTCGACCGCGAAGCCGTAGCGGGTCCCGTGCCCGGCGGACGCCTCGGCCCGCCACCAGCCCTCGCGCTCCGGGTCGCGGCGCATGGGGTGCTCCTCGCCCCCCGCGTGCAGCGCGACCCGTCGCGCCTGTGGCGCCCACACCTCGAACAACACCGGGGATCTCCTTCGGCCGACGGCACCTCAGGGCTCCAGCATGCCCGCTCCGGTGCGTGTCAGCCCATGCGGACGCGGCGCCGCACCACCGGATACCCGGCCCGGGCGAAGTGGGCGGCCATCGGGGTGCTGCCCGCGTCGGCGGCCGCCGCGACCGCCCCGGCCCTCGTGCGGCCCCGTGCTGCCGCGCCCGGGCCCCTCGCCGGGAGCGGGCTGGACAGCCCCGGCGCGGGTCCGGAGAATGACGGGTCATGGCATCTGCGGAGTCCCGGGCGGTCCCGTCGCGTCCGTCGGACGAGGACCGGGAACGGGCCATGGAGCTGCTGCGCGAGAGCGCGGTCGCCGGCCGCGTGTCGCACCGGACCTTCGAGCACCGGATGGAGCTGCTCCTGACCGCGCGCCGGTCCGACGAGATCGAGGCGGCGGTGCACGATCTGCGCCCCCGGCCGCCGGAGCCGGCCCTCATCAGGTTCGTCGGCACGGTCTCGGCGCTGCCCGGCCGGCTGCGGCGGGCCTGGCAGACGGCCCGGCTGCCGGAGCTGATGCTGCCCGCGCCCGGCCCGTACCCGATGAGCATCGGCCGTGCGCCCGGTTCGGTGCTGCGGCTGAACGACGAGACGGTGTCCCGGACGCACGCCCAGCTGCACAGCTCGGCGCGGGGTTGGACACTGCGCGATCTGGGTTCCTCCAACGGCACCTGGGTCAACGGCCGCCGGGTGACCGGATCGGTGAGCGTGCGTCCGGGCGATCACGTGCGGTTCGGGCAGGTCAGCTTCCGCCTCGGCAGTCGCTGACCCGCCCTCACCGGACGCCCGTGGAGGGCGGGTGCCGTGCTCAGCGCGGCATGCAGTGCGGTGCGGACGGGTTGCCCGCTCCGCCGTTCACCACGTAGCCGAAGGTCGCCGACTGCCCCGGTTCCAGGGTCGAGCCCTGCTGGCTCTGGGCGTAGACGTTGGCGCCGTCGTAGGTGGGTGTGGCGTTCCACAGGCTGTCCACCCGCTGGCCGGAGGCCAGTTCGAAGTGGACGGTCCAGCCGCGCAGGACCGTGTCACCGCGGTTGGTGACGGTCACCTCGCCCTGGTGGCCGCTGCCCCAGTCGTTGACCTTGCGGATGACGGCGGCGCAGGAGGCCGTACCCGGGTCGGTGGGCTCCTCACCGGGGTCGGTCGGCTCCTCGCCCGGGTCGCCGGGGTCCTCGCCGCCGTCCGTGCCGGGGAAGACCACCTCGCCGTTGCCGCCGTCGAAGACGACGTCGGAGCAGCTGTAGAAGGTCTCGTTGCTGTCCGAGCGCGACCACACCATGTAGATGATGTGGCGGCCGCTCTTGTTCGCCGGGAGGGCGCTGGTCCAGGTGTACTTGCCGTCGATGGTGCCGACCGAGCCGGACAGCTGCGGGTCGGTCACCGAGGCGAAGGGCCGGTCCTCCAGGTCGTCCCAGCCCAGTGGCTGGTTCGGGTCGTAGCCGTCCTTGGTGACGTAGAGGTGGAAGGTGCCCGGGTGGGCGGCCCACGCGTTGTAGGCGAACCGCATCTGGGCGCCGGAGGTCAGCCGGGTGTACGGCCAGTCGGAGCGCGCCTGGTTGAAGGCGGTGAAGTCGTACGGGCCGCCGGTGCCGCCGCTGCACAGCTGGCCGTCGGGGATGAAGCCCTCGGTGCGCCCGGCGCCGTCGGAGCGGAGCACGGCGAACCAGTTGTAGAACGGGGTGGACCCGCCCTGGTCGAGGGCGGCCCGGCAGGCCGGGTTGTCCGGCTGGAGCGCGCCGGAGGAGGTGTGCGCGTTCTCCCAGCACAGGTAGGTGCGGCTGCCCGGGTTCATGGGGGCGCCGTGCGCCTGCGCCTTGCCCGGGGGGAGGAAGAACACCAGGCACAGGGCCGGCAGCGCGGCCAGCAGCGTCAGCAGGACGCCTCTGCGGGGGCGGCTCGTCTTTGGTGTGGACATGCCATTCATGGCGGGCATGCCGTCTAAGCGTGATGTCATCGTGCCGGAGGTCCCTTCAAGCACGTGTGGGGGTGGGTCCGCAACCGATGGGAGCGCTCCCATCTCCGGTGAAGGTAGCGCGGGGACCGACGTGTGTAAATGCTCCGTTCACATCACGACGGAAATTCCCTACCGAGGGGGCCGCGCAACCGAGGTGACGGCGCGCCGCCGCGAACCCCGGCGCCTCGCCCTCAGCCGCGCACCAGCAGCGCCACCGGCCGCTCGGCCAGCAGCTCCGCCAGCCCCACGCTCCCCTCCGCCTCCCGGCCGCCCAGCAGGTCCCGCCACCGCCCCGGCGGCAGCTCCAGAGCGGTCTCCCGCCAGCCGCCCGCACCGGCCAGCCGCAGTGAGAGCCGCGTCGCGACGCACACCACCTCGCCCGAGCGCGCGTACGCCACGCAGTGTCCGGCCGCCGGACCGGAGGCCCGCAGCGGCTCGTACGACGCCGACGCGCCGAACCACGCCGGGTGCTCCCGCCGCAGTCGCAGCGCCGCCCCGGTCAGGGCCCGCTTCTCCCCGGACAGGGACTCCGGCAGCCAGGCGGCGGCCTCCTCCCGGGCCTCCGCGGTCTCCTCCGGCACGCCCGTGCGGAAGGGCGGGAAGTCCGGCAGCCGCCGGTTGTCCGGATCGACCAGCGCGGTGTACACCCGCTCGGTGCCCATGTAGAGGTCCGGCACGCCCGGCATGGTCAGGTGCAGCAGCGCCGCGCCGAGCACGTTGGCCCGCACCGGACCGGCCAGCCCCCGCGCGAACTCCGCCACCGTGTACAGCGGCGGCCCGCCCGGCCCCGCCACCGCGAAGCGCTCGACGGCCTCCTCGTACGCCGCGTCCGGCTCCGTCCACGTCGTGCGCAGCCCCGCCTCCCGCACCGCCTTCAGCAGCGCGGGCACCAGCCGCTCCTGGTAGGGGAAGCCCATGCCGTACGCCGTCTGCCAGGCCACCCACGCCACATGGCGGTCCGGGGCCTCCGCGCCGGAGGCGCGCAGCGTCTCGTGCGTCACCCGCTCCAGCAGCTCCGCCCACCGCTGCGGGCACTCGGTCAGCACCGCCAGCGCCGCCCGCACGTCCGCGCTGCGCTTGGTGTCGTGCGTGGACAGCACGGTGCCGGTGGCCGGCCAGTCGCGCTGGAGGCGGGCGCAGTACGCGTGGAACTCCTCCGGGGCCACCTGCGGGCTCCCCGGGTCCCCGCCCACCTCGGCGGCCGACAGCAGCGGCGCGTAGCGGTAGAAGGCGGTGTCCTCCTCCGACTTGGCCCGCAGAGCCGCGCAGACCTGCGCGAACCGCGCGCAGAAGTCCCGCTGGGCCCCGCCGTCCCCCAGCCGGCCCAGCGCCAGGTCCCGCACCACGTCCACCGCCGCGGCCTCCTCCGGCACCGCGAACGCCGCCCGCGCGCCCTCGGCCGCCTCCTCCAGCATCGCCCGGTCCTCCGCGCCCACCGGGCCGCCCGCGGTGACGTACGGCCGGTACACCGGCACCCGCACCAGCACCTCCTCGATCGCGGTGCGCAGCGCCCAGGGCGCGTGGTCGCGCAGCGCCAGACCGGGGGCGGCCTCGCACACGGCGGCGGCGGTGCGGGCCAGCCGCCCGACCTCGGCGGCCAGGTCGTGGGCGACCACCTCCCGGGCGGCCCGCCGCACGGTCGGCCCCCACTCGCCGCCCAGGTCCGGCGCGGCGCCGGTGAAGCCGCGGTAGACGGCGGCCAGCTCCGCCAGCCCGTCCGGGTCGACGAAGAGGCCGTCGACGTGGTGCAGCGCGTCGTACCCGGTCGTCCCGGCCACCGGCCAGGACACCGGCAGCCGCTCGCGGGGGCCGAGGATCTTCTCCACCACCGTCCAGGCTCGGCCGCTCTCCTCCTCCAGCCGCAGCAGGTACGCGCCCGGATCGGCCAGCCCGTCCGGGTGGTCGACCCGCAGGCCGTGGACCACGCCCTCGCGCAGCAGCCGCAGCACGCACGCGTGGGTGGCGGCGAAGACCTCCGGATCCTCCACGCGCACCCCGATCAGATCGGCGATGGTGAAGAAGCGCCGGTAGTTCAGCTCGGTGCGGGCCAGCCGCCACCAGGCCAGCCGGTAGTGCTGGGCGTCCAGCAGCTCGGGCAGCGGCAGGTGCTCGGTGCCCTCGCGCAGCGGGAAGCGGTGGCCGTGGTACGCCAGGACGCCGCCCTTGACCGACAGCGCCCCCAGCTCCTCGCCCAGCCGCCCGCCCAGCACCGGCAGCAGCAGGCGGCCGCCGCCCGCCTCCCAGTCGATGTCGAACCAGCGCGCGTACGGCGAGGCGGGGCCCTCGCGCAGCACCTCCCACAGCGCCTCGTTGAGCCGTTCGGGGACGGGGACGCCCATGTGGTTGGGGACGATGTCCACCACGACGCCCATGCCGTGCTCCCGTGCGGCGCGCGACAGCGACCGCAGCCCCTCCTCGCCGCCCAGCTCCTCGCGGACCCGGGCGTGCCCGGTCACGTCGTAGCCGTGGGCGGAGCCGGGGGCGGCCTCCAGCACCGGGGACAGGTGCAGGTGCGAGATGCCGAGCGAGGCCAGGTACGGCACGGCCTTCTCGGCGGCGGAGAACGGGAAGCCGGGCTGGAGCTGGAGCCGGTAGGTGGCGGTCGGCACGGCGGGCGGGAGCGGCGCCGACGGCGCGGCGGAGGCGGCGGAAGCGGCGGACGCGGAAGGGGGCTGAGGGGACATGTGGTGCATGTTCCCTCCGGGTGCCCGCCGAACCCGCCGCCTGTCGGGCGACGCCCCCGCCCGGGGGGAGGCGCGCCGGGCCGGCCGCGGGCGCGGCACCTGGCGGGTCCAGGCGGGCCGGGCGGGTCAGGCGGGACGCTGGAGCACCGTCAGACTGCGGTCCACCAGGGTGATCCGGGAGCCCGCCCTCACCATGGGGCCGGTGCCCGGCGGCACCCCGTCCTCCCGCGAGGTGTCCACCACGACCTGCCACTCCCGCCCGTGGTCCGCCGGAACGGTGAACTTGCGCGGGGTCGGCTGCGCGTTGAACATCAGCAGGAAGGAGTCGTCGGTGATCCGCTCGCCGCGCTCGCCGGGCTCGGAGATCGCGTTGCCGTTGAGGAACACCGTCAGCGCCCTGGCCTGGGCCTCCTGCCAGTCCCGCTGGGTCATCTCCTCTCCCTCGGGCGTGAACCAGGCGATGTCGGAGAGCTCGTCGTGGGTGCCCTCCACCGGCCGCCCGTGGAAGAAGCGGCGCCGGCGGAAGGCCGGGTGGTCGCGGCGCAGCCCCACCATGGCCTGCACGAACTCGCACAGCGGATGCTTCTCGCCCGTCTTGGGCCAGTGCACCCAGGACAGTTCGCCGTCCTGGCAGTAGGCGTTGTTGTTGCCCTTCTGGGTGCGGGCGAACTCGTCGCCGTGGGAGAGCATCGGCACGCCCTGGGAGAGCAGCAGGGTGGCGATGAAGTTGCGCATCTGCCGGCCCCGCAGGGCCAGGACGTCCTCGTCGTCCGTGGCCCCCTCCACCCCGCAGTTCCACGAGCGGTTGTGGCTCTCGCCGTCCCGGTTGCCCTCGCCGTTGGCCTCGTTGTGCTTGTCGTTGTACGACACCAGGTCGTGCAGGGTGAAGCCGTCGTGGCAGGTGACGAAGTTGATCGAGGCCAGCGGGCGGCGCCCGTCGTCCTGGTACAGGTCGGAGGAGCCGGTCAGCCGGGAGGCGAACTCCGCGAGGGTGCGCGGCTCGCCCCGCCACAGGTCCCGCACGGTGTCGCGGTAGCGGCCGTTCCACTCCGTCCACAGCGGCGGGAAGTTCCCCACCTGGTAGCCGCCCTCGCCCACGTCCCAGGGCTCGGCGATCAGCTTGACCTGGCTGACCACCGGGTCCTGCTGCACCAGGTCGAAGAACGACGACAGCCGGTCCACCTCGTGGAACTGGCGGGCCAGGGTGGCCGCCAGGTCGAAGCGGAAGCCGTCCACGTGCATCTCGGTGACCCAGTAGCGCAGCGAGTCCATGATCAGCTGCAGGACGTGCGGGGAGCGCATCAGCAGCGAGTTGCCGGTGCCGGTGGTGTCCATGTAGTACCGGGGGTCCTCGGTGAGCCGGTAGTACGAGGCGTTGTCCAGGCCCCGGAAGGACAGGGTCGGCCCCAGGTGGTTGCCCTCGGCGGTGTGGTTGTAGACCACGTCGAGGATGACCTCGATCCCGGCCTGGTGCAGCGCCTTGACCGCCTGCTTGAACTCCAGCACCTGCTGGCCCCGGTCGCCCCAGGAGGCGTAGGCGTTGTGCGGGGCGAAGAAGCCGATGGTGTTGTAGCCCCAGTAGTTCGCCAGCCCGGCGTCGGCCAGCCGGTGGTCGGTGACGAACTGGTGGACCGGCATCAGCTCCAGCGCGGTCACCCCCAGCCTCGTCAGGTGCTCGATGATCGCCGGGTGGCCCAGGGCCGCGTAGGTGCCGCGCAGGTCCTCGGGCAGCTCCGGATGGAGCATGGTCAGGCCCTTGACGTGCGCTTCGTAGATGACCGTCTGGTGGTAGTCGGTGCGCGGGGGCCGGTCGTCGCCCCAGTCGAAGTAGGGGTTGACCACCACCGACGCCATGGTGTGCGGGGCGGAGTCCAGGTCGTTGCGCCGTTCGGGTTCGTCGAAGTGGTAGCCGTAGACCGCCTCGTCCCAGTCGATGGCGCCGCTCATCGCCCTGGCGTAGGGGTCCAGCAGCAGCTTCGCGCTGTTGCAGCGCCTGCCCTTCTCCGGCTCGTACGGCCCGTGCACGCGGAAGCCGTAGCGCTGGCCGGGCATGACGCCCGGCAGGTAGGCGTGCCGCACGAACGCGTCGGACTCGCGCAGCTCGATCGCCGTCTCCGACCCGTCGTCGTGCAGCAGGCACAGCTCGATGCGCTCCGCCGCCTCCGAGAACACGGCGAAGTTCGTCCCGGCCCCGTCGTACGTGGCGCCGAGGGGATAAGCCCGTCCAGGCCAGACCTGCATGTCGACTCTTCCTGTCGCGGTCTCTACCCGTTACCCGTTTTCGCTGCATCCTTGCGCAGTACTGGTGCGGGAGGCGGCCACCGCCTGGGCACAGCATCCATCTTCCCCCGGATGAGCGTACGGGCAAAGGAACTTGGTGGCGGGATACTGCTGCATCCCCTCCCGGGAGGGCAGTAGGCTCCTTGATCGAACAGCAGGTCCGGAAGGCGGTGCACAGGTGGGCTCGGGAGGGCTTGAGCTCCCCTCGGGGGACGGGGGCGGCGAGAGCGGTGCCGCCGGGGCGCCCGGAGCGGTGCCGCCCGGCACGGTCTCCCTGGCCCGGCCGATGGAGATCGGCGCCGATCTGGCCTGGGGCGCGGAGGAGTGGGCCGAGGTGCGGCTGCGCGCCCAGCGGGCGGGACGGGCCTACATCTGGCTCAACCTCGTCGAGCAGCGGCTGCGCGCCGTGGTCGCGGCGGTGCTGCGGCCCATCTACGAGCCGGTGCACGGCGAGGAGTGGGTCGTGGCGGCGGCCGGCCCGACCGGGCAGGAGTGGGTCCAGCGGGCCGCGGCCGTACGCGAGGTCAGCCGCCGCAAGGGCTATCTGCTAGACCCGGCCGACGACACCCTGCTGTCCTTCCTCACCCTGCCGCAGATGCGCGAGCTGGTGGTGCAGCACTGGCCCTGCTTCGAGCCCTACTTCGACGGGCGGCGCGAGCTGGAGCTGGCCCTGGACGAGCTGGAGGTCGCCCGCAGCGCGGTGGCCCGCAACCGCGCGCTGTCCCCGGCCGTCCTCGCCCAGGCCGAGCGGATCTCGGCCAGGCTGCTGGACCTGCTGGGCGCCGGCCGCGACATCCCCTCCGCCCACCGGCTGCCGGTGGACGCGGTGGAGGAGCTGGTCGGCGACCGCTTCGCCGACGTCGTCGGCGTCCACCCGGACCGGGTGCGCCTGCAGCGCCAGCTCCCGGCCGAGGACCTGTTCGGCGGAGCGCGCCGGCTGGACGCCATCGGCATAGGCCTGAACCTGCTGGTCCAGAACTACTCCGGGCGCCGTCTGGTGCGGCTGGCCGAGTCCGGCTGCCGGGTGCGGCTGCTCTTCCTCAACCCGGCCAGCAGCGCGGTGCGCCGCCGCGAGCGGGAGCTGGGGCTGAAGAAGGGCGAGCTGAGCCGTTCGGTGGAGATGAACATCCTCCACATGCGGCGGGTGCGATCCCGGCTGCGGGACGCCGGCGCCTTCCAGATCCACGTCTTCGACGAGACCCCGCGCTTCACCGCCTACCTCGTGGACGGCGACGGGCCGGACGGCATAGCGGTGGTCCAGTCCTACCTGCGCCGCATCCGGGGGATGGAGGCCCCGGTCTTCGTGCTGCGCGGCGGCGGCCGGGACATCCTCCAGGGCGGGACCGTCCAGGGAGGCCCGCCGGGGGAGGGCGCCGAGGGCGGGCTGTTCCACCTCTACCGGGAGGAGATGGAGTCGGTGTGGGCCGACTCCCGACCGGTGTCCTGACCGTCACCGGCGGCCGGTTCCCGACCGTCACCGGCCGCAACCGGCGCACGGTCACCAGGCTGCTGGAGACGGCGTCCTGACTTTTCGGGGGCGCCCCGGCCGGGGCGCCCCCGAAGGGCTGGGAGGAGAGGCGGGTCACTCGTCCTTGAGGACGTCCTTGCCCTTCTCCTTGGCCTGGCGGGCGTTGCCCTTGGCCTCCTGGATGCGTCCCTCGCCGGCCTGGTCGGCGTCGCCGGTGGCGCGCCCGGTCTTCTTCTTCGCCCGGCCGATCGCCTGCTCCGCCTTGGCCTTGGCCTTGTCCGCGGCGCTCATACCCTGGTCACTTCCTTCCGGAATGCCCTGTAGGTCGGTTTTCCGGATACCCGGGGCCGCCGGCGGGAAACCCGGCCGGGATCACGCGCCGGCGGGCACGCTCACGCGCCCGGCCCACCGGACCAGCGCCTGGTCGTAGCGCCGCGCCATCAGGAGGGCCAGCTCCGGCGCGTCGCCCAGCACCGGCGCCAGCAGGTCCGCGCCCGCCTCGCGGGCGCCGGCGGCGATGCGGTCGGGGAGGAAGCCGGGCGCGACGACGTACGGGGCGACGGCCACCCGCCGGGCCCCCCGCGCGCGCAGCTCCCGCACCGCGTCGGCGGTGCGGGGAAGGGATGCGGAGGCGAACGCGGGCCGCACGGCACACCAACCGGAGATGTGCCGCCACTCCCGCGCGATATCTGCGATCACCGCGATCGCCTCCGGGTCGGAGGAGCCCGCCGAGGCCAGGACGACCCCGGTCGAGCGCTCGTCGCCGGGCCGCAGCCCGGCCTCGCGCAGCCGCCGCTCCAGGGCGGCCGTCAGCAGCCGGTCCGGGCCCAGGACGTCGGCCTGGTGCACCGCCAGCCGCGGCAGCCGCGACACCGCCTCGCCCAGCACCGCGGGGATGTCGGCCTTGGCGTGGAAGGCGCGGGTGAGCAGCAGCGGCAGGGCCACCGCCCGCCGTACGCCGTCGGCGTGGAGACGGGCGAGCACCTGCGGCACCGAGGGGGCGTTGAAGTCCAGGTGGCCCACCTCGACCCGCAGCTCCGGGCGCAGCCCGCGCAGCCTGGCGCACGGCGCGGCCACGGTCGCCGCGTGGCGCGGGTCGCGGCTGCCGTGCGCGACGACCAGCAGGGCGGGACGGTCGCCGGGGGTGCGGGGGGCCGGGGCGTGGAGGGCGCGCACGGTGCGGCTCACCGCCCGGTCGCCGACGCCAGGCCGCGGCTGCGCAGCACGCGGCGCTCCACCGGCGAGAACAGCGCCGACTCCACCAGCACGCCGACCGCCAGGATCAGCACCACCGAGGCCAGCACCAGGCTCAGCTCGCCGCCCTGCCGGCCCGCGTCCAGCATCCGGCCGATGCCGGGCAGGGGGGTGGCGGTGATCAGCTCGGCCGTCATCAGGGCGCGCCAGCCGAAGGTCCAGCCCTGCCGCAGCGCCGCCACGAAGCCGGGCAGCGCGGCCGGGACGAGGACGTGGACGGCGCCGCGCAGCCCGCCGGCGCCCATCGACCGGCCGGCCCGCAGCAGCAGCGGCGGTATCTGGTCGACGGCGGCGGTGACCCCGACGGCGATGGAGGGCACCGCGCCCAGCAGCACCACGGCGTACACCGCGCCCTCGGAGTTGCCCAGCGCGATCACCGCCACCGGCACCAGCGCGGCGGCCGGCAGCGACTGCACGGCGGACAGGATGGGACCCAGGACCGTGCGCAGCGGTGCCGTCCGGGTGAGCAGCAGCCCCAGGGGGACGCCGATGGCCGCGGACGCGGCGAAGCCGACCAGACAGCGCAGCAGGCTGTGGCCGAGGGAGGGCAGCAGGGTGCCGTCCGACCAGGCGCCGGCCAGTTCGCCCCACACGGCGGCGGGGGAGGGCAGCGTCGCCGACCAGTTCAGCGCGTACGCCGCCTGCCACAGGGCCAGCACCAGGGCGACGGCCGCCAGCGGCGGCGCGGCCTTGGCCAGCAGCCGTCGCGAGGTGGCGGCGGTCGCGGACACGGGGGACTCCAGGGCGTCCAGACCTGACGCCATCTCGTCGGAGTCGTCGGAACCGCCCGCGCCGCCGGCGGCCCGGCCCGGATTCCTGCCGATGTCCTGCCCGGGGGGCCCGGGGAACCCGGAGGGCTCGTGCCGGGGGCCCCGCCGGGAGTCCTCGGTGTCAGTGGCGGGCATGTCGGACGATCTCCTCGTGCAGATGGCCGGTGATCTCCCGGGCGAGGGAGGTGACTCCGGAGTCCTCGATACGGCGGGGGTAGGGGAGGTCCACGTCCCACTCGCGCGCCACGCGCCCCGGGCGCGAGGACAGCAGCACGACCCGCTGGCCCAGCCGTACCGCCTCGCGCACGTTGTGGGTGACGAACAGCACCGTCAGCTCCCGCTCGCGCCACACCCGGGTCAGCTCCTCGTGGAGCAGGTCGCGGGTGATGGCGTCCAGCGCGGCGAAGGGCTCGTCCATCAGCAGCACCCGGCTGCCCTGGGCCAGCGAGCGGGCCAGCGCCACGCGCTGCCGCATCCCGCCGGAGAGCTGGTGGACCCGCTTGCCGTACGCGTCCGGCAGCCGCACCAGCCGCAGCAGCTCCTCGGCCCGGCCGCGCCGCTCGGCCCGGGGGACCCCGGCCAGCTTCAGGGCCAGCTCCACGTTGCGGCCGGCGCTCAGCCAGGGGAAGAGCGCGTGGTCCTGGAACATCAGCGCGGGCCGGCCGTGCGGCACCCGCACCTCGCCGGAGGTCGGGTGGTCCAGTCCGGCCACCAGGTTCAGCAGTGTGGACTTGCCGCAGCCGGAGGCGCCCAGCAGGCAGACGAACTCCCCGGGCGCCACCGTCAGGCCGATGCCGTCCAGCACCTGCTGGCGGGCGCGGGGGGAGGAGCCGAAGGACTTCGAGACGCGGTCGAGCCGCACCGCGTACGGGCGGGTCCGCCCGGCCCCGGCACCGGTGACGGACGGCGCCGGGGCGGGGGTGGCGAGTTCGGTGGACACAGCGGGGTCCTCTCGTGGTTCGCCACCCTGTTCGGGCGGCTACGGCGGGGGAGAGCCGGCGTGTGCGGCGGGGACGTGCCGCGCTCGGGGGACATATGGGGCGTCCCGGAGGCGCGGGTCGTACGGGTCGTGCTGGAGGTGCCGGACCTGCGGGTGGCGCGGCCGGGCGTCGGGCGTCACCGGCGGCATCCCGCCAGTCCGCCCTGCCCGCTGCCCCGGACACCGCTGCCGATCCGGCCGCCGGTGTGGTCGAAGGTGGAGAAGGCGTCGTGCACGGCGGCGCCCGCCGCGCTCAGAAGTCCCATCCGTCCTCCTGTGCGGTGTCGCCCGCGGCCCGTACCGGCCCGGCGGCCCCGGTGAAGGCGTCGCCGGACATGCCGGCGGTGAGGGTGGAGCCGTCGGCCGGGTCGATCAGCAGGAACGAGCCGGTGCGGCGGGAGAGGGCGTAGGGGTCCAGCGGCAGCGGTTCGGCGGTGCGGATGCGCACCCGGCCGATGTCGTTGGCCACCAGTTCGCCCGGCTCGGGGTGGTGCGAGAGGTCGTCCAGGGTCAGCCGGGAGCCGATCTCCTTGACGATCGCCTTGACCGTGCGGGTGGTGTGCTTGAGCAGCACCCGCTGCCCCACCCGCAGCGGGGTGTCGTGCAGGTGGCAGACGGTGGCGGTGACGTCCTGGGCGGTGGCCGGGGCGTCGTCGGCGGGGACGATCAGGTCGCCGCGGGAGACGTCGAGGTCGTCCGCCAGGCGGACGGTGACCGACTGCGGGGCCCAGGCGGCCGGGACCGACTGGCCGAGCAGGTCGATGCCCTCGATCACCGAGGTGCGGCCCGAGGGCAGCACCGTCACCGGCCGGCCCACGCGCAGCACGCCGGAGGCGATCTGGCCGGCGTAGCCGCGGTAGTCGGGGTGCTCGGCGGTCTGCGGGCGGATGACGTACTGGACGGGGAAGCGGGCCACGTCCCCGGCCGGGTCGTGGTCGACCTCGACGGTCTCCAGGTGCTCCAGGACGGTGGGGCCGCTGTACCAGTCCATGTGCTCGGACGGGGTGACCACGTTGTCGCCGACCAGCGCCGAGATGGGCACGGCGGTGATCTCCGGCACGCCGAGCGAGGCGGCGTAGGCGGTGAACTGCTCGGCGATCCGCGCGAAGACGGGCTCGGAGTAGCCGACCAGGTCCATCTTGTTGACGGCCAGCACCACGTGGGGGACGCGCAGCAGGGCGGCGACCGCGGCGTGGCGGCGGGTCTGCTCGACCACGCCGTTGCGGGCGTCGACCAGGATGATGGCCAGCTCGGCGGTGGAGGCGCCGGTGACCATGTTGCGGGTGTACTGCACGTGGCCGGGGGTGTCGGCCAGGATGAACCGGCGGCGCGGCGTGGCGAAGTAGCGGTAGGCCACGTCGATGGTGATGCCCTGCTCGCGCTCGGCGCGCAGCCCGTCGGTCAGCAGCGCCAGGTCGGGGCCGGCGGCGCCGCGGCTGCGGGAGGCGTGCTCGACGGCCTCCAGCTGGTCGGCCAGGACGGACTTGGAGTCGTGCAGCAGCCGCCCGACCAGGGTGGACTTGCCGTCGTCCACCGACCCGGCGGTGGCGAAGCGCAGCAGCGAGGTGTCCTGCAGCAGCCGGCCGGCGGCAGTGGCGTCGGCGGCGGCGTCGGCACCGGCTGTGGAAGTGGTTGCAGCGGTGGTCATCGGTCAGAAGTACCCTTCGCGCTTGCGGTCCTCCATGGCGGCCTCCGACAGCTTGTCGTCGGCCCGGGTCGCGCCCCGCTCGGTCAGCCGGGAGGCCGCGATCTCCGCTATGACCTGCTCGATGGTGGTGGCGTCGGAGTCCACCGCCCCGGTACAGGACATGTCGCCGACGGTGCGGTAGCGCACCTGGCGCTCCCGGACCGTCTCGCCGTCCTTCGGGCCGCCCCACGCGCCGGGCGCCAGCCACATGCCGCCTCGCTTGAAGACCTCGCGGGTGTGGGCGTAGTAGATGGCGGGCAGCTCGATCTTCTCCCGGGCGATGTACTGCCACACGTCCAGCTCGGTCCAGTTGGACAGCGGGAAGACGCGCACGTGCTCGCCCGGCGCGTGGCGGCCGTTGTAGAGCTGCCACAGCTCGGGGCGCTGGCGGCGCGGGTCCCAGCCGCCGAACTCGTCGCGCAGGGAGAACACCCGCTCCTTGGCGCGGGCCTTCTCCTCGTCCCGCCGCCCGCCGCCGAAGACCGCGTCGAAGCGGTTCGTCTCGATGGCGTGCAGCAGCGGCACGGTCTGCAGCGGGTTGCGGGTGCCGTCCGGGCGCTCGCGCAGCTCGCCGCGGTCGATGAACTCCTGCACCGAGGCGACGTGCAGGCGCAGCCGGTGCTCGGCCACCACCCGGTCGCGGTAGTCGATGACCTCGGGGAAGTTGTGGCCGGTGTCCACGTGCAGCAGCGCGAAGGGCACCGGAGCCGGGGCGAAGGCCTTCAGCGCCAGGTGCAGCATCACGATGGAGTCCTTGCCGCCGGAGAACAGGATCACCGGCCGCTCGAACTCGCCCGCCACCTCGCGGAAGATGTGCACCGCCTCCGACTCCAGCGCGTCCAGATGGCTCAGCGCGTACGCCGCGCCGGAGCTCTCGGAGGTCCCGGAGGCGCCGGGGGCCCCGGCGGTCCGGTCCGGCGCGGCCGCGGGCCCGGTGGTCGGTTCGGTCGAGGTCGTCACGCCAGTCCCCTCTCGGCGAGCAGTGCGTACAGCCGGGCGGCGGAGTCGTCCACCGGCTCGGTGTGCGCCTCGATCCGCAGGTCCGGATCGGCCGGCGCCTCGTACGGGTCGTCAACCCCGGTCAGCCCGGAGAGCTCTCCCGCGGCCTGCCTGGCGTACAGCCCCTTCACATCGCGCTCGGAGCACACGTCCACGGGCGTGGCCACGTGCACCTCCAGATAGGCCGTGCCCTCCGCCTGGTGGCGCTTGCGGACCGCCTCGCGGCTGTCGGCGTACGGCGCGATCACCGGGACCAGGGCCTTGACCCCGTTGGAGGCGAGCAGTTCGGCGACGAAGCCGATCCGCTGCACGTTGGTGTGGCGGTCCTCGCGGGAGAAGCCCAGGCCGGCGGAGAGGAACTCCCTGATCTCGTCGCCGTCCAGCACCTCCACCCGGTGCCCCTCGTCGCGCAGCCGTCCGGCCAGCGCGTGGGCGATCGTGGTCTTGCCCGCGCTGGGCAGACCGGTGAGCCAGATCGTGGCCCCGGTGCCGATGCCGGTGCCGTCGGTACTGCCGGTACTGCCGGTTCTGTCCGTGCCGGAGGCGGTCGCCCCGCTCATCTGACGCTCCTCAACTGTCTGGGCCCGTACGGCCTTCGGGTTCGCCATCAGCCATGCAGTCCGCACTCGGTCTTGCCGCGTCCGGCCCAGCGGCCGGAGCGGGCGTCCTCGCCCTCCAGCACCCGCCGAGTGCAGGGCGCGCACCCGATGGAGGGGTAACCGTCCATCAGCAGAGGGTTGGTGAGGACACCGTGCTCGGCAACGTAGGCGTCCACGTCACCCTGCGTCCAGCGTGCGATGGGCGAGACCTTGACCTTGCCCCGCCTCTCGTCCCAGCCGACGACCGGAGTCCCCGCCCGGGTCGGGGACTCGTCGCGGCGCAGCCCGGTGGCCCAGGCGTCGTACCCGCGCAGGCCCTCCTCCAGCGGCCTGACCTTGCGCAGCGCGCAGCACAGGTCGGGGTCGCGGTCGTGCAGGCGCGGCCCGTACTCGGCGTCCTGCTCGGCCACGGTCTGCCGCGGG
>NZ_JBKJFM010000090.1:0-24339 GCF_046614825.1 Streptomyces nanhaiensis | reverse complement strand
CCGTGGTCGCCGCCGGGACCGGGATGATCGCGACGGGCACGGACCTGCGCTCCTGGCGGCGTGCCGACGGCTGGGGCCACCTGCTGGGCGACTGCGGCGGCGGTGCCTGGATCGGCCGGGCCGGCCTGGAGGCGGCGATGCGCGCCCACGACGGCCGGCCGGGCGGCTCGGCCGCGCTGCTCGCCCGCGCCGAGGCCGTCTTCGGGCCGGCGGCCTCCCTGCCGGGAAAGCTGTACCCGCGTACCGACCGTCCGGCGGTGCTCGCCTCGTTCGCCCCGGAGGTGGCCGGGTGCGCCGACCGGGATCCGGTGGCGGCGCGCGTCGTCGAGGAGGCGGCCGTCCACATCGCCGGGAGCGCCGCCGCCGTCTGCCCCGCCGCCGAGGGCAGCCTCGTCGCCCTGACCGGCGGGCTCCTCGGGATCGGCGAGCCGCTGCTCGCCCCCCTGCGCCGGGAGCTGGCCGTACGGCTGCCGCACGCCCGGACCGTCCCGGCGGCGGGAGACCCGCTGGCCGGAGCCCTGCTCGTGGCCGGCCGGCTGGCCCGGGACGCGCTGCGGCTGCCGCGGGATCCGGCGCTCCTCGACGTCCGGTGAGGCGGGTGCGGGAGCCGGGCAGGCCGGGCGGCACGGCACGGTCACACAGCGGAACGGGACCGTCACCACGACGCGCGGGATGAAAGGGGACAGACCGGCACTCCTCCGCCCCGCCCGAACAGCCAAACCCGTCAAGGCATTAGCATGCGGCGCCATGAGCACCCCCACTGGGCCCGCAAACGGCCTGCCCGTACGAATGCCGCGTCCCCGACAGCCCGGACGGCACCGCCGGCCTCAGCCGGCCATAGCGCCTGAGGGTGCGCCCGCTCTGGTGCTGGCCGTCCCCGGGGTGCCCTCCGGCACCTCCCGGAGCCTCGCCGAGGAGATCCTGAGCATCGCCCGCTCCGAGCTGCCGGGGCTCGACGCCCGGGTCGGTTTCGTGGACGGCGACGACGGTGAGTTCCCCGCGCTCCAGAGCGTGCTGACGCAGGCCGCGGCCGACCGCACCTCCCGTGCCGCCGCGGCGACGGCCGCCATCGAGGCCGCGGCCGCCGAGGCGGTGGAGGCGGGCGCCGAGGCCGCCGAGGTGGAGGCCGAGGCCGAGGCCGCCCGCCGCCGGATCGAGGAGGCCCCGCTCGCGGTGGTCGTCCCCCTGCTGGCCGGGCCCGACGGCGCGCAGATGCGGCGGATACGCCAGGCCGTGCTCGGGAGCGGCTCCGGCGCCGAGCTGACCGACGTGCTCGGCCCGCACCCGCTGCTGGCCGAGGCCGTCCACGTCAAGCTCTCGGAGGCGGGGCTGGCCCGGGCGGACCGCGCCCGGCTGTTCACCGTGGCGACCGCCGCCGACGGCATCATCCTGGCCGCCATGGGCGGCGAGGAGGCCGTGCAGGCCGCCGGGATCACCGGGATGCTGCTGGCCGCCCGCCTGGCTGTGCCGGTGCTGTCCGCCGGGCTGGACGAGGAGGGCGCCGTCACCCGCGCCGCCGAGCAGCTGCGCGAGGCCGGTTCCCGGCAGCTGGCCCTGGCACCCTGCCTGATCGGCCCCGAGATCCCCGAGGGCCTGCTGGAGTCCGCGGTGCGGGAGGCCGACTGCCAGGCGTCCGAGCCGCTGGGCTCCTACACGGCGGTGGGCAGGCTCGTGGCCTCCACCTATGCCGCCAAGCTCGGCATCGCCCAGCGGTCGCCGCAGGGGGCGCAGGCCCACTGACCCGGGCCCTTCCCCTGCGGCCCGCCGGGCCGCGGGCCGCACGGCGGCCGGACGGCGGGCCCGCTCCTCAGCCGAGGGCGACGCAGGTGGCGGCCGGAGCCCGGATCGAGCCCGCCGGGTGCGGCACCCCGGTGTCCGGGTCGAGGTCGAACCAGGTCACGTCGCCCGACCGCTCGTTGGCGGCGTAGAGCCTGCGCCCGGCCGGGTCGAGGGCCAGGTCGCGCGGCCAGTGTCCGCCGCAGGGGACGGTGGTGACCAGCTCCATACCCTCGCCGTACGGCTCCAGGGCCAGTACGGCGATGCTGTCGTGTCCGCGGTTGGCCGCCCAGGCCCAGCGGCCGTCGGCGGAGACCACCAGCTCCGAGGGGTGGTTCTCCCCCTCGGCCCCGGAACCCGCCGGCAGCGTGCGGACCTCCCCCGCGGGCTCCAGCACGCCGCTCGCCCGGTCCCAGCGGCAGCAGACCACGGTCGAGACCAGTTCGTTGACGACGTACGCCCGGTCGCCGCGCGGGTGGAAGGCCAGATGGCGCGGTCCGCTGCCGGGCCGCATCGGTGTCCGCCCGTGCGGGCGGAGCGCGGCCGCGGCGTGGTCGAGCCGGTAGACCCACACCGAGTCGGCGCCGAGATCGACCGCCAGCAGCCAGCGCCACGAGGCGTCGGCGACCACGGCGTGGGCGTGCGGCCCCTCCTGCCGCCCGCGCACCGGTCCGTGGCCGCTGTGGGGCAGTACGGCCGGCTGCGCGCCGAGGGTCCCGTCGGGCCGCAGTGGCAGCGAACTGACGCTTCCCGAGGTGTAGTTGGCGGTGATCAACTGCCCGGCCGCGCAGGTCAGATGGGTGGGTCCGGCGCCTTCGACGGGCACCGGGGCCCCGGCGGGGCTCGGCCGGTCGGGGTCGGCCAGGGAGAGCGCGGCGGCGCGGCCGTCCTCGGTCTCGCTCACCGCGTAGAGCATCCCCCCGCCCGGCCCCGGCACGAGGTAGGAGGGATCGGGCACCGCGTCCGTGTGGTGCAGCACCGTCAGCGCCCCGGTGTCCGGGTCGACGGCGGCCGTGGTGATGCCGCGTCCGCCCGCCGATGTGTAGGACCCGATGTACGCCCGCCGTCCGCCGCCCGCACCGTCCACTGCGCCGCCCCTCTTCCGCTCGTTCCCGCTCGGTCCTGCTCGAAGCGCTGCCCCGTTCCGGGCACCGGGGGCGACCGTAGCATTGGCCTGGACCAGACTGGGAGGGCTCCCAGATCTCCGGACCCGCCGGCCCGGCGACCGGCCCGGCGGGGGCGGCAGGGGCGGCTAACCCAGGAAGGACAGGCGCACCCGCCGGTCGGGGTTGTCGCCGTTGGTGTCCACCAGGCAGACCGACTGCCAGGTGCCCAGTTCCAGCCGCCCGCCGATCACCGGCAGGGTGGCGTGCGGCGGGACGAAGGCCGGCAGGACGTGGTCGCGGCCGTGGCCGGGACTGCCGTGCCGGTGGCGCCAGCGGCCGTCGGCGGGCAGCAGGTCGCGCAGCGCGGCGAGCAGGTCGTCGTCGCTGCCCGCTCCGGTCTCGATGACCGCGATGCCGGCCGTGGCGTGGGGGACGAAGACGTTGAGCAGTCCGTCGCGGCCGCCGGCCACCTCCGCGAGGAAGTCCTCGCATTCGCGGGTGAGGTCGGCGACGGTCTCGTCCGAGCCGGTGGTGATGTGGAGGGTACGGGTGGTGAAGCGATCGCTCATGACTCCATCTTGGGGGCTGTCCCCGCTCCGGGAAGCATCCGCCCCCGCCCGCGGTTGGCCGGGTATGGAGTTCTCGGAGGCGGAGGTCGTGGTCGTGGGCGCCGGGCAGGCGGGTCTGTCGAGCGCCTACCACCTGCGGCGCGCCGGATACGAGCCGGGCCGGGGCTTCGTCGTGCTGGACCACTCCCCGCGCCCCGGCGGGGCCTGGCAGTTCCGCTGGCCCACCCTGACGTACGACCGGGTGCACGGGATGCACTCCCTGCCCGGCATGGAGCTGACCGGCGCCGACCCCCACCGCCCCTCCTCCGAGGTGGTCGGCGGGTACTTCGCCGACTACGAGCGCGCCTTCGACCTGCGGGTGCGGCGCCCGGTGCATGTGCGCGCGGTGCGCGAGGCCGGGGACGGGCGGCTGCTGGTGGAGACCGACGCCGGGGTGTGGGCCGCCCGGGCGCTGATCAACGCCACCGGGACCTGGGACCGCCCCTTCAGGCCCCGGGTGCGCGGTCAGGAGTCCTTCGCCGGCCGCCAGTTCCACACATCCCGCTACCCCGGGCCGGACGCCTTCGCGGGCGAGCGCGTGGTGGTCGTGGGCGGCGGCACCTCCGCCGTGCAGCACCTGCTGGAGATATCACGGGTCGCCGCCGCCACGGCCTGGGTGACCCGGCGCGAGCCGGTCTTCACCGAGGAGCCGTTCGACGCCGAGCGCGGACGCGCGGCGGTCGCCCTGGTGGAGGAGCGTGTGCGCGACGGGCTGCCGCCGCGCAGCGTGGTCTCCGTGACGGGGCTGCCCATGACCGAGGAGATGCGCCGCGCCCGGGAGAGCGGGGTGCTGCGGCGCCTGCCGATGTTCGACCGCATCACCCCCGGCGGCGTGGAGTGGGACGACGGGCGCTCGGTCGCGGCGGACAGCATCGTGTGGGCCACCGGCTTCCGTCCCGCGATCGGCCACCTGGCGCCGCTGCGGCTGCGCGAGCCGGGCGGCGGCATCCGCATGGACGGTACCCGTGTGGTGCGCGATCCGCGGATCCATCTGGTCGGCTACGGCCCCTCGGCGAGCACCGTCGGCGCCAACCGCGCGGGCCGGGCCGCGGTCCGCGCGGTCCGGGACCTCCTCGGCCACTCCTCCGGGGACGAACGGACACCCGGGGAACCACCCGTACGCGTGGCGGCGGGGGGAACGACCGCGCGGTGGTCGCGGGACACGTGATGCGCACGTTGCGCGGGTGCGCGCCGCGGAGCGTCACCCCCCTCCGGCCCGGAGGCCCGCCGGGAGGCGAGGGTCCGTCCCGACCCGCGCGAGGGGAAAGGCTCCGGCGGACCTCATCACCAGCCTGCTCGCCGGCACCGTCCACCTCGCCGGCCGGCACGTCCGGCCGAACGGCGGGCGACGGCCGGGCACCCGCCGGGGACGGACCCCGCCGGGTGCCCGGCCCGGCGGTGCGCGTCAGTGGCGCGGCGCGGAGATGCTGGAGTCGCGGACGACCAGTTCGGGCTGGAGCACGATCCGCTGGTGCCGGTGCTCCGCGGCCGCCTCCCCGGTCTCCTCGATGAGCAGGTCGGCGGCCGTGCGCCCCATCCGGAAGGCGGGCTGCCGCACCGAGGTCAGGGGGACGGCCGCCGCGGCGGCGAACTCGATGTCGTCGTAGCCGACCAGGGCGATGTCCCCCGGCACCGAGACACCCGCCGCGAACAGCGCCTGGAGCACCCCCAGCGCGAGCAGGTCGTTGGCGCAGAACACCGCCGTCGGCCGGGGCGCCATCCCCAGCAGCCGGGCGCCCGCGTCCCGCCCCGCCGCCACGTCCAGCCGCTCGCCCTCGATCAGCCGCAGCGCGTCCTGGGGCAGCCCCGCCTCCCCGAGGGCCGCCAGCGCGCCGGTGTGCCGGTCGCGGCACTGCGACAGGTGCATCGGCCCGCTCACGTAGACCAGTTCCCGGTGGCCCCGGGCCAACAGGTGCCGGGCGGCCAGCGATCCGCCCGTGATGTCGTCGACGGAGACCGAGCAGCCCTCGTCGGCGCTGTCCAGCACCCGGTCCACCACGACGTAGGGGATGTCGTGGCGGCGGAAGTCGGCCAGGTTCCGGCCGGAGGTGTCGGCCGGGGTGACCAGGACGCCGCGCACCCGCTGCTCGGCGAAGAGGGAGAGGTAGTCGGCCTCCTCCGCCGGGCTCTGCGCGCTGTTGCACAGCATCACCCCGAGCCCCTCCTCCCGCGCCGCCCGCTCGGCGCCGGAGGCGACGTCGGCGAAGAAGGGGTTGGCCATGTCCAGGACGAGCAGGGCGATGATCCGGCTGCGCCCCGCCCGCAGGTGCCGCGCCGACTCGCTGCGCACGTAGCCGAGTTGCGCTATCACCGCCTGCACCCGGGTCCTGGTCTCCTCGGCGACCATCTCCGGCCGGTTGATGACGTTGGAGACGGTGCCCACCGACACCCCCGCCTGACGTGCGACGTCCTTGATCCCCACCATGCGCGCCACGAGCCCGACCGTCTCCCGTTTCCTGCTGTCCGCGGCGCCTGGCCCGGGGCCGCGCGCCCATGCTACGCACCCGCTCCCGGGCCGGGGGCACACCGGAGCGCGCGGGGCGCCCGTCCGCCCGGAGGGCCGCTGCCGCCCTCCTCTGCCACCGCCCGCCGCGCGGGTCAGTCGAGGTGGAAGACCTCGGTGAGGGGGCGCATGGCCTCGTCCGGCCGCGCGCCGTCCAGGGACTCGAAGAAACCGGCCATCTCCGCCTGCCAGCGGGCGTTGACGTCGGTGGCCTCCATGGCCGCCCTGGCCGCGGTGAAGTCCTCGGTCTCCAGGTAGCCGACGAGCAGTCCGTCCTCGCGCAGGAAGAGCGAGTAGTTGCGCCAGCCGCTCCCGCTCAGGGCGCGGAGCATCTCCGGCCAGACCGCGGCGTGCCGCTCGCGGTACTCCGCCAGCCGGTCGGCGCGGACCTTCAGCAGAAAGCAGACGCGCTGCACGCGCTCCTCCTCGTCGAAAGCCGTGAACGGCCGTGAACACTTCCGTGAAAGGTTTCACGGAAGCCGCACGGACGGTAGGGGCACCACCCGCCCTCCGTCAATGGGCCGCGGGTGGAAAAGTCCGAATGTCCAGGAAGCGACAAGGCTCTGGCCTCCCTACGGCTCCCGCCCCTTGACACCCTCACCGGACCCCCATAGCTTTCCGGCGATGAAACGATTCATGAAGCCGTCCGGACCTCGGGAGCTCTGACGCATGACCGCCGTGTCCGCCGTGAAGGCGGCCCTCAGGAAACAGGCCATCGAGACGCCCTCGTGGGCCTACGGCAACTCCGGAACGCGTTTCAAGGTCTTCGCGCAGCCCGGCGTCCCGCGCACCCCCCGGGAGAAGCTCGACGACGCGGCCCGGGTGCACGCGCACACCGGCGTCGCGCCGACCGTGGCCCTGCACATCCCCTGGGACCGGGTCGACGACTACGCCGCGCTGGCGGAGTACGCCGAGGAGCGCGGGTTGTACCTCGGCGCGATCAACTCCAACGTCTTCCAGGACGAGGACTACCGGCTCGGCAGCGTCTGCCACCCCGACGCGGCCGTGCGGCGCAAGGCGCTGGACCACCTGCTGGAGTGCGTCGACATCATGGACGCCACCGGCTCGCGCGATCTGAAGCTGTGGTTCGCCGACGGCACCAACTACCCGGGCCAGGACGACGTCCGCGCCCGCCAGGACCGCCTGGCCGAGGCGCTGGCGGCGGTGTACGAGCGGCTGGGCGAGGGCCGGCGGATGCTGCTGGAGTACAAGTTCTTCGAGCCCGCCTTCTACACCACCGACGTCCCCGACTGGGGCACCGCCTACGCCCACTGCCTGAGGCTGGGCGAGAAGGCACAGGTGGTGGTGGACACCGGCCACCACGCGCCGGGCACCAACATCGAGTTCATCGTGGCCGTGCTGCTGCGCGAGGGGAAGCTGGGCGGTTTCGACTTCAACTCCCGCTTCTACGCCGACGACGACCTGATGGTCGGCGCCGCCGACCCCTTCCAGCTCTTCCGGATCATGTACGAGGTGGTGCGCGGCGGCGGGTACGGGCCGCAGACCGCCTTCATGCTCGACCAGTGCCACAACATCGAGGCGAAGATCCCCGCGATCATCCGCTCGGTGATGAACGTCCAGGAGGCCACCGCCAAGGCCCTGCTGGTCGACCGCGAGGCGCTGTCCGCCGCCCAGGCGGCCGGCGACGTACTGGCCGCCAACGCCGTGCTGATGGACGCCTACAACACCGACGTACGGCCGCTGCTGGCCGAGGTCCGCGAGGAGATGGGCCTGGACCCGGACCCGGTGGCGGCCTACCACCGCTCGGGATGGGCCGAGCGGATCACCGAGGAGCGCAAGGGCGGCCGCCAGGCCGGCTGGGGGGCGTGAGGGACATGGACGGATACCGCACGACGGACCGGGAGACGGTCGAGGCGCTGCTGACGCGCTCGCACCGGCTGGGCTCCGATCCGCGCAACACCAACTACGCGGGCGGCAACACCTCCGCCAAGGGCACCGGCACCGACCCCGTGACCGGCGGCGGGACCGAACTGCTGTGGGTCAAGGGATCCGGCGGGGACCTGGGCACGCTGACCGCCGACGGGCTGGCGGTCCTGCGCCTGGACCGGCTGCGCGCGTTGAAGGACGTGTACCCGGGGGCGGAGCGCGAGGACGAGATGGTCGCCGCGTTCGACCACTGCCTGCACGGCCGGGGCGGCGCGGCCCCCTCCATCGACACCGCGATGCACGGCCTGGTGGACGCCGCCCACGTCGACCACCTCCACCCCGACTCCGGCATCGCGCTCGCCTGCGCCGCCGACGGCGAGAGGCTGACGGCCGAGTGCTTCGGCGACACCGTCGTCTGGGTCCCGTGGCGGCGGCCCGGATTCCGGCTCGGGCTGGACATCGCCGCGGTCAAGGAGGCCAACCCGCGGGCGATCGGCTGCGTCCTGGGCGGGCACGGCATCACCGCGTGGGGCGACACCTCCGAGGAGTGCGAACGCAACTCGCTGCACATCGTCCGCACCGCCGAGGAGTTCCTCGCCGAGCGCGGCCGGCCCGAGCCGTTCGGCCCGGTCCTGGAGGGCTACGAGCCGCTGGAGGAGGACGAGCGCCGGGCGCGCGCCGCCGCGCTGGCGCCGTACGTGCGCGCCGTCGCCTCGGCCGACCGGCCGCAGGTGGGGCACTTCACCGACACCGGCGCCGTGCTGGACTTCCTCTCCCGCGCCGAGCATCCGCGTCTGGCGGCCCTGGGCACCTCCTGCCCGGACCACTTCCTGCGCACCAAGGTCCGCCCGCTGGTCCTGGACCTGCCGGCGACCGCGCCGCTGGAGGACGCCGTCGCCCGGCTGAAGGAGCTGCACGCCGAGTACCGCGCGGAGTACCGGGCCTACTACGAGCGGCACGCGGCCCCGGACTCCCCCGCGATGCGCGGGGCGGACCCGGCGATCGTCCTGGTGCCGGGCGTGGGGATGTTCTCCTTCGGCAAGGACAAGCAGACCGCGCGGGTGGCGGGCGAGTTCTACGTCAACGCGATCAACGTGATGCGCGGTGCCGAGGCCGTCTCCTCGTACTCCCCCATCGAGGAGAGCGAGAAGTTCCGCATCGAGTACTGGGAGCTGGAGGAGGCCAAGCTGCGGCGGATGCCGAGGCCGAAGGCCCTGGCCACCCGGATCGCGCTGGTCACCGGCGCCGGGTCCGGCATCGGGCGGGCCATTGCGCACCGGCTGGCCGCCGAGGGCGCGTGCGTGGTGGTCGCCGACCTGGACGCGGAGAACGCCCGTGCCGTCGCCGAGGAGCTGGGCGGCCCCGACAGGGCGGTGGCGGTGACGGTGGACGTCACCGACGAGGAGCAGGTCGCCGAGGCGTTCGGGGCGGCCGTCCTGGCCTTCGGCGGCGTGGACCTGGTGGTCAACAACGCGGGCATCTCCATCTCCAAGCCCCTGCTGGAGACCACCGCCGGGGACTGGGACCGCCAGCACGCCGTCATGGCCCGCGGCTCCTTCCTGGTCTCCCGCGAGGCCGCCCGGGTGATGGCCGCGCAAGGGCTGGGCGGCGACATCGTCTACATCGCCTCCAAGAACGGCGTCTTCGCCGGGCCCAACAACATCGCCTACGGCGCCGCCAAGGCCGACCAGGCGCACCAGGTGCGGCTGCTGGCCGCCGAACTGGGCGAGCTGGGCATCCGCGTCAACGGCGTCAACCCCGACGGGGTGGTGCGCGGCTCCGGCATCTTCGCGGGCGGCTGGGGCGCCCGGCGCGCGGCGGTGTACGGGGTGCCGGAGGAGAAGCTCGGCGAGTTCTACGCCCAGCGCACCCTGCTCAAGCGAGAGGTGCTGCCCGAGCACGTGGCGAACGCGGTGTTCGCGCTGACCGGCGGCGAGCTGAGCCACACCACCGGGCTGCACATCCCCGTCGACGCGGGCGTGGCCGCCGCCTTCCTGCGCTGACGTCCCTCCCAGATCCCCTGCCCGGCCGCCGTGCGGACCCTGTCGTGCCACCGCGGCCGCCGGGCAGGCCCAACCCCGTTCCCCCGCGAGGTACCGCCGTGTCCCCTGCCCCACCGCCAGACACCACCCCCCTGTCCTTCGCCGCCGTCGACCTGGGCGCCTCCAGCGGGCGCGTCATGGTGGGCACGGCCGGGCCGGGCGTTCTGGAACTGCGCGAGGCGCACCGCTTCCCCAACCGCCCCGTCCGCGCCGGCGGCACCCTGTACTGGGACGTCCTCGGCCTGTACCGGGGGGTGCTGGACGGGCTGCGGGAGGCCGGCCGGGCCGCGCCGCGGGGGTCTCTGGCCTCGGTCGGCGTCGACTCCTGGGCCGTGGACCACGGGCTGCTGGACGCCTCGGGCGCGCTGCTGGGCAATCCGGTGCACTACCGCGACGGCCGTACGGCGGGGGCCGCCGAGCGGGCCGCGGCCGTGCTGCCGCCCGAGGAGCTGTACGCCGCCACGGGCCTGCAGTACCAGCCGTTCAACACCCTCCACCAACTGGTGGCGGCCCGCGGCACGCCCGCGCTGGAGGCCGCCCGGCGCCTGCTGCTGATCCCGGACCTGGTCTCGTACTGGCTGACGGGCGAGGCGGGCACCGAGCTGACCAACGCCTCCACCACCCAGCTGGTCGATCCGCGCACCGGCGACTGGGCGCGGCCGGTGGCCAGGGCGTTCGGCGTCGATCTGTCGCTGTTCCCGCCGCTGCGGCGGCCGGGGGATCCGGCGGGCGAGCTGCTGGGCGAGGTGCTGGAGGAGTGCGGGCTGGACGGGCCGGTGCCGGTGACGGCCGTCGGCTCGCACGACACCGCCTCGGCCGTGGCCGGGGTTCCGGCGGAGAGCGGGCGGGCGTTCGCGTACATCGCCACGGGCACCTGGTCGCTGGCCGGCGTGGAGCTGGAGGCGCCGGTGCTCACCGAGGAGTCGCGCGCCGCGAACTTCACCAACGAGCTGGGCGTGGACGGCACGGTCCGCTATCTGCGCAACATCATGGGCCTGTGGCTCCTCCAGGAGTGTCTGCGCTCCTGGGAGGCCGAGGGGCCCGCGCCGGAGCTGGAGGCGCTGCTGCGCGAGGCGGCGAAGGCGCCCGCGCTGCGCTCGGTGGTGGACGCCGGCGATCCCGCCTTCCTGGCGCCGGGCCGGATGCCCGCGCGGATCGCCGAGGCGTGCCGGCGCACCGGTCAGCCGGTCCCCCGCGATCCGGCCGAGACCGTCCGCTGCGTGCTGGACTCCCTGGCCCTGGCCCACCGCCGGGCGGTCGCCGACGCCCAGCGGCTGTCGGGGCGGGAGGTGGAGGTGGTGCACATCGTCGGCGGCGGGGCGCGCAACGAGCTGCTGTGCCGGCTGACGGCCGACGCCTGCGGGCTGCCGGTGGTGGCGGGCCCGGCCGAGGCGGCGGCCTTCGGCAACGTGCTGGTCCAGGCGCGCGCGGCCGGCGCCGTGCGCGGCGACCTGGCGGCGCTGCGCTCCCTGCTGCGCGCCGCCCTGCCGCTGCGGCACCATGAGCCCATGGGTGACCAGGCAGCCTGGCGTCGGGCGGAGGCCGCGGTATGCGGGTAGCGCTGTTCGTGACGTGTGTGACCGACACGCTCTACCCGGGCACCGGGCGGGCCGCTCTCGCGGTGCTGGAGCGGCTGGGGGTGGAGGTGGACTTCCCCCTCGCCCAGAGCTGCTGCGGGCAGCCCCAGTTCAACACCGGCTACCGGCGCGAGACCGAGCCGCTGGTGCGCCGCTTCGCCGAGGTCTTCCGCGGCTACGACCACGTCGTCACCCCGTCCGGCTCGTGCGCGGCGATGGTGCGCGAGAACCATCCGCGGATCGCCGCCCGGGCCTTCGGCGGCGGGGCGGCGGGGACGGCGGCCGAGGCGGCCGGGGTGGCCTCCAGGACGTACGAGCTGAGCGAGTTCCTGGTGGACGTGCTGGGGGTGACGGACGTGGGCGCGTACTACCCGCACACCGTGACCTACCACCCCACCTGCCACGGCCTGCGGACGCTGGGGCTGGGCGACCGGCCCCGGCGGCTGCTGGAGAACGTGCGCGGCCTGGAGCTGGTGGAGCTGCCGGGCGCGGAGGAGTGCTGCGGTTTCGGCGGGACCTTCGCGGTGAAGAACGCGGCGGTGTCGGCGGCGATGGGCTCGGACAAGGCGCGCGGCATCGAGAGCACGGGAGCGGAGGCGGTGTGCGCGGTGGACAACTCCTGTCTGATGCACATCGGCGGCATCCTGGCCCGGCGTGGTTCCGCCGTCCGGCCCGTCCACCTCGCCGAGATCCTGGCCTCGACCGACGGCGGCACGGTGGTGGACGGCACGGCGGCGGAAGGCACGGCGGCGAACGGTACGGAGGAGGAGGCGCGATGAGCGGTGGGACGTTCCTGGGCATGCCCGCCTTCCCCGAGGCCGCCGCCGCGGCCGTACGCGACACGCGGCTGCGCGGCAACCTGCGCCACGCCACCGGCACCATCCGCGCCAAGCGCGCGCAGGCCGTCGCCGAACTGCCCGACTGGGACCGGCTGCGGGCCGCCGGTGCGGCGATCAAGGACCGCACCCTGCGCCACCTCGACCACTATCTGGAGCGGCTGGAGGAGGCCGTGACGGCCGCGGGCGGCACCGTCCACTGGGCGGCCGACGCCGCCGAGGCCAACCGGATCGTCACGGAGCTGGTCCGCGCCACCGGCGAGAGCGAGGTGGTCAAGGTCAAGTCGATGGCCACCCAGGAGACCGGCCTGAACGCGGCCCTGGAGGCGGCCGGGATCCGTGCCTACGAGACCGACCTGGCCGAGCTGATCGTCCAGCTCGGCGACGACCTGCCCTCGCACATCCTCGTCCCCGCCATCCACCGCAACCGCGGCGAGATCCGCGACATCTTCCGCTCCCGGATGGGCGCTTGGGGCCGTCCGGCACCGGACGGCCTGAGCGACGAACCGGCCGAGCTGGCCGAGGCCGCCCGGCTGCACCTGCGGGAGAAGTTCCTGCGTGCGAAGGTCGGGATCTCGGGCGCCAACTTCATGGTGGCCGAGACCGGCACGCTGGTGGTGGTCGAGTCCGAGGGCAACGGGCGGATGTGCCTGACCCTGCCCGAGACGCTGATCTCGGTGGTCGGCGTCGAGAAGGTGGTGCCCACCTGGCGCGATCTGGAGGTCTTCCTCCAGCTCCTGCCCCGCTCCTCCACCGCCGAGCGGATGAACCCCTACACCTCGATGTGGACGGGCGCCGCGGACGCCGAGGGCGCCGACGGCCCGCGCGACTTCCATCTGGTGCTGCTGGACAACGGCCGCACCGACGCGCTGGCCGACACCGTGGGCCGCCAGGCGCTGCGCTGCATCCGCTGCTCGGCCTGCCTGAACGTCTGCCCGGTCTACGAGCGGGCGGGCGGGCACGCCTACGGCTCGGCCTATCCGGGTCCGATCGGCGCGATCCTCACCCCCCAGCTGCGCGGCACGGCGAGCGGGCTGGACGCCTCGCTGCCGTACGCGTCCTCGCTGTGCGGGGCCTGCTACGAGGTCTGCCCGGTGGCCATCGACATCCCCCGGGTCCTGGTCCATCTGCGTGAGCGCGTCGTGGAGGGCGGCGAGGCGACGGTGCGCGGACGGCGCACGACCGTCCGTCCCGCCCGTGGGCACGCCGCCGAGCGCGCGGCGATGCGGGCGGCCCGCTGGGTCTTCGAGCACCCGGCGGCGCTGCGGGCCGGCCAGCGGCTGGCCTCCCGCACCAGGCGGCTGCACCCGCGCCGCCTGCCGGGGCCGGGCCGGGCCTGGACGGCGAGCCGCGAACTGCCCGAGGTGCCCGCCGAGTCCTTCCGCGACTGGTGGCTGCGCGAACGGGGGGACGGCGGCACGGGACGGAGGGGCCGGGGGGTCCGGGGGGAACGGGAAGCCCGGGGGGAGCGGGGAGGCGACCGATGAGCGGCCGCGATGTGGTGCTGGGCCGGATCCGCCGCGCCCTGCGGGACGTACCGCGCTCCGAGGCGCCGGACGACGTCCCCGTGCCCCGTGACTACGCGCGCACCCACCTCCCGTCCGGGGCCGGGGCGGGCGGGGCGCTCGCCGGGCTGCTGGCGGAGAACCTGGCGGACTACCGCGCCGTGGTGCACCGCACCGGCGAGGAGGGCCTGGCCCCGCTGCTGTGCCGTCTGCTGGCGGCGCGCGGCAGCGCCACGGTGCTGGTGCCGCCCGGTCTGCCGCCCCACTGGCTGAAGGCCGCCGATCCCGTCCGCGTCCACGACCGCGCCGCCTCCACCGCCCGCGAACTGGACTCGGTGGACAGCGTGGTGACCGGGTGCGCGGTGGCGATCGCGGAGACCGGCACGATCGTGCTGGACGGCGGCCCCGGTCAGGGGCGCCGCCGCATCACCCTGATCCCCGACCACCACATCTGCGTGGTGCGCGTCCCGGAGCAGGTGGTGGCGTCGGTGCCCGAGGCGCTGGAGAGGCTCGACCCGGCCCGTCCGCTGACCTGGATCTCCGGCCCGTCGGCCACCAGCGACATCGAGCTGGACCGGGTGGAGGGCGTCCACGGCCCGCGCACCCTGGAGGTGGTCCTCGTCGAGGAGTGAGCCGGGGCACGGGCCCGGCGCCGGCCGGCGGGCGCAACCGGGGCTGCTCCGTCGGGGCGCCGCCATTGCTCTGTACCTCTGCCACCGTGCGTGGCCCCTTGTCGCTCGGCGCGCCCGCGGCTAGCTTCCCCGCATGCCTTCCCGCCGATCACTCCTCGCCGGCGGCGCGGCGGCCGCGCTGGCCGCCCCGCTCCTGCCCTCCGCCACCGCCTCCGCAGCGCCCGGCAGCCGCTCCGGCGGCCAGGGTGTCGTCCCCGGCGCCGACGTCGCGGCCGCCCGCGGCTGGTCCATGCTGCGCGGCCGCAAGGTCGGTGTGATCAGCAACCCGACCGGCGTGCTGCGCGACACCGGGCACATCGTGGACTCCATGGCCGCGCGCAGCGAACTGGAGATCGTCGGGGTCTTCGGCCCCGAGCACGGTTTCCGGGGCAGTGCGCAGGCGGGCTCCTCCGAGCCGGAGTTCACCGACCCGCGCACCGGCCTGACGGTGTACGACGCGTACGGCGCGGGCGCGGCGAAGATGGCCGAGCTGTTCACCAAGGCCGGGGCGGACACGATCGTCTTCGACATCCAGGACGTCGGCGTCCGCTTCTACACCTACATCTGGACCATGTACAGCGCGATGGTCGCCGCACGCTCCACCGGCGCGCGCTTCGTGGTGCTGGACCGCCCGAACCCGATCGGGCGGCGGGCCGACGGCCCGCTGATGACCGAGGAGTTCACCTCGGGCGTCGGCGCCGAGGTGATCATCCAGCAGCACGGGATGACGGTGGGCGAGCTGGCCCGCTACTTCAACGGCGAGCTGCTGCCGAAGGAGGGCGGAGGCGGGAAGGTGGCGGAGCTGGAGGTGGTGCCGGTGCGCGGCTGGGACCCGTACTCCACCGCGCACGACAGCGGCCTGCCCTGGGTGCCGCCCTCCCCGAACATGCCGACCGCGGACACCGCCGTGGTCTACGCCGGGACCGGCTACTTCGAGGGCACCAACCTCTCGGAGGGGCGCGGCACCACCCGCCCGTTCGAGTTCGTCGGCGCGCCGTACCTGGACCACCGCTACAGCGACCGGCTGAACGCCCGGAAGCTGCCGGGGGTCCGGTTCCGCGAGGGCTACTTCGTGCCGACGTTCGGCAAGCACACCGGCGCCACCTGCGCGGGCGTACAGATCCACGTCACCGATCCGCGCCGCTACGAGCCGATCCCCACCGCGGTGGCGATGCTGGTGGAGGCGCGCCGCCACGAGGACTTCGCCTGGCGCCAGGACTCCTGGGACACCAGGCGCCCGTTCTGGATCGACAAGCTCTCCGGCTCACCCAGGCTGCGGGAGATGATCGACGCGGGCAAGGACGTGGAGGAGATCACCGCGGCCTGGCAGGCGGAGGTGCGCGCCTTCGAGCGGGCGCGGCGCCCGTACCTGCTCTACACCTGAGTCTCCCCGCGGGACGGGAGACGGCCGGTCCGGTGCCGGGGCGCCGGACTGGCCGTTCAGCGCAGCCGCCCGGCGAACGCCTGGTGGGCCCGCTCGTCGAAGAGGACGAACCGGACCTCCTCGACCGCCGTGCGCGTGGCCCGGACCGTCTCCACCGCGATGCGCGCGGCGTCCTCCAGCGGCCAGCCGTAGACGCCCGTCGAGACGGCCGGGAAAGCGACCGTCCGCGCCCCGAGTTCGTCGGCCACCCGCAGGGACTCCCGGTGGCAGGAGGCGAGCAGTTCCGAGCGGTCCTCGTCCGGGGTGAACACCGGGCCCACCGTGTGGATCACCCAGCGCGCGGGCAGCCGGCCGGCCGTGGTGGCCACCGCCCGGCCGGTCGGCAGGCCCCTGCCGTAGCGGGAGGCGCGCAGGGCCCGGCACTCCGCGAGGATCTCCGGGCCTCCCCTGCGGTGGATCGCCCCGTCGACGCCTCCGCCGCCCAGCAGGGAGGAGTTGGCGGCGTTGACCACCGCGTCGACGGTCTGCTCGGTGATGTCGCCCCGGACCGGTCGAATACGTGTCATGCGGCCCTCCTCTGAACGGCGGGCGCCCCCGCCGGCGCGTACCCGCGGTGAGCCCGGGGTGGGAGCGGGGCGCACTCGGGGTCGTGGGCTCACCGGTTCACCGGTCGGCGTCGGCGAGTAAACCCATGCGGTGAGCGGTTCTCGCGGCCATGGTCCGGTTGGAGCAGTTCAGCTTGGAAAGTATACGGCTGACGTGCCGCTTCGCGCCGTGCTCGGTGATGTCCAGCTTGAGGCCGATCTCCTTGTTGCTGAGTCCCATCGCCAGCAGCACCAGGGTCTCTCGCTCCCGCGGCGAGAGCGCGGGCGGCTGCACGGGGAGCAGCGGTTCGCGCAGCGCGGAGAGGGCGATGCGCCCCAGTACCGGGGGGAAGGGCATCTCGCCCCGGGAGAGGGCCTCCAGAGCCCTGCTCAGCGAGTCCTCGCTGAGTTCCTCGGTCATCATGAAGCCGTCGGCGGGGTAACGGGCGGCGCGTTCCAGAAACGCCGGGTCGGAGTCGCCGAGGACGACGAGGGAGGCGGCGCCCTCGGCACGGATCGCGCAGAGCGCCTCCTCCGTGGCGTCGTCGGGGCCGCGGCAGACGAGGACGACGAGTTCGGCGGAGCGTCTGCGCACCTCCGCGGCGGCGCTCGCGCCGTCCGGGACGGACACGACCTCCGCGACGTCGTCCGTCTCGGTCAGGAGCGCCTCGACGCCTTTCCGCAGCACCTTCGGCCCGCCGGCCACCAGTACGTGCAGGGAAGTCACCGGGCACAGGGAACACACTGCTGTAGATCTCATCCGACCCCCATATACACAGATGGAGCAGACGCCCGCAGCCGGCGGAGCGCTGGGCGCCGGCCGTGGGCGGCATGGGACGCGGCGGCGCCGTCCGGCTGTCCGGTGGCGGCGCGGCCCACGGTCAGGTCAGCGGATGCGAGGGCGGCGACAGCGGCGGCCCCTCGTGTTCCCTCCGGTGCCTGCGGCTTCTGTGCATCGGGAACTCCCCCGTTCGCCAGGTCTTGGGACCGGAACAGGTTCGTACCTGCGCCGGCCGGTAACGGTCTAACTTGTTACCCGAACGCGGAGGATCGAACAATAATCTTGTCGCGGTCCGCCACAGGCGTGTCGGAGGCGGCCAGCCCCCGCAGCGGAGCGCGCAGCTTCACCAGCATCTCCTCGTACTCGGCGGCCGGGTCCGAGTCGAGGACGACGGCCCCTCCCGCGCCGACGCCCAGGGCACCGCCGTGCGCCACGGCGGTGCGGATGACGATGTTCAGATCGGCTGCCCCGGTGAGACCGAGGAAACCGAGGGTCCCGGAGTACACACCGCGCGGGCGGTCCTCGAGACGGCCGATGATCTCCATGGTCCGGAGCTTGGGTGCGCCTGTCATGGACCCCCCGGGGAAGCAGGCGCGGAGGGCCCCCACCGGACCGACGCCGGGCAGGAGCCGTCCCCGCACGGTGGTGACGAGCTGGTGCACGGTGGTGTAGGACTCCACGTTCATGAAGGAGGGCACGTCCACACTGCCGATTCCGCAGACCCGCCCCAGATCGTTGCGGAGCAGGTCCACGATCATCAGGTTCTCCGCGCGGGTCTTGGGCGAGGAGGCGAGCTCGTCCCTGGCCCGGGCGTCCTCGGCCGGGTCACGGTGGCGCGGTGCGGTGCCCTTTATCGGCCTCGCCTCCGCCACGCCGTCCTCACCGATCCTCAGGAAGCGCTCCGGGGACGAGCACAGCACGCGGGTCTCGCCGGCCCGGAGGTAGGCGGCGTACGGCGCGGGGTTGAGTGCTCGCTGGCGCAGGTAGAGGGCGAACGCGTCGCCGCGGAAGGGGATCCTCGCCTCGGTGGTCAGGCATATCTCGTAGCTCTCGCCCGCGCGCAGCTCGTCCAGGCAGGCGCGGACACGTTCCAGGTACACCCCGCGGGGCGCCTCCAGCCACGCCTCGGGGTCCACCCCTTCCGCCGGTTCGGCCGGTTCGGCGCCCCGGTCGCCGCCCGGCCGGCGCCACTCCGGCGCCCGCCGGGCGGCCTCGGCGAGCCATCGCCTCGCATCCGCGAGCCCCGCGGGCTCGTCGGGGCTCACCGCGACCAGCCAGGTGCGGTCCTCCTCGTGGTCGACGGCCAGGAACCGGGTGGCCGTCATCCACACCGCGTCCGGCATGGACGAGGAACGGGCGTTGGGCGAACCGCAGTCGGCCTTCACCTCGTAGCCGAGGTAACCGACGTAGCCGCCCTTGAGGTCGAAGGGGAGTTCGGGAGCGCGGGAGACGGGGCGTTCGCGCGTCCGCCGGTCCAGGACGTCGAAGATGCCGCCGGGCAGCCGGCACCGGTGGCGCCCGTCCGCGTCGAGCACCTCCACGTGCCCGGTGCCCACGGTGTAGCGGAGCACCTCGCCCGACGGACCGTCCGGGTGGCCGGCGAAGGAGAAGCGGGCCGTCTCGGAGGAGGTCCGGCTGCTGTCGAGCCAGAAGGCGTACGGGCGGTCGGCGCACAGCTCCCGGAACGCCGTGCCGGCGTCGACGGCGTACGGCAGACGCACATGGTGCAGCGTCCACCGCGGGCGCCCGTCCGGGCGGACGCGGGGCCGCTCCGGGGCTCGGGCCGGACGGGGCGACGGGGCCGGAGGAGGCGACGGGGCCCGGTGGGCCGTCGCCAGTTCCCGGAAGGTCTCCAGCAGTTCGGCACCGTACTCGGTGGCTATGGACTCCGGGTGGAACTGCACTCCCCACCAGGGGCGGAGCCGGTGGTGGAAGCCCATGAGCACACCGTCCTCGGCCCAGGCGTCGGCCTCGACGTCGCCGGGCAGGCCGGTGACGCACAGCGAGTGGTAGCGGACGGCCGTGAAACCCTGCGGAAGCCCCGCGAACAGCCCCTCTCCCCGGTGCTCCACCCGGGTCAGGTGCCCGTGCCGGGGGCGGGGGGCGGGAATGACGCGGGCACCTGCCAGCCGGGCGAGTCCCTGGTGGCCCAGGCACACGCCGAGCGTCGGCAGGCCGCTCTCGCGCACCACGTCCAGGGCGCGCCCGGTGTCACGCGCACGCTGCGGGCGTCCCGGGCCCGGGGACACCGCGATCGCGTCGAAGCGGCCGGCGAGGGACGCCGTCAGCCGCGGATCGTCGTTGGCCAGTACGTGCGGCGGCGTGCCGTAAGTGCGGGCGAGAAGCTGGTAGAGGTTGAAGGTGTACGAGTCGTGGTTGTCTACGAGCAGTGTGCGCACAGGCCGCTTCCTCCGCTTCGGCGCATGACGGTCACTCGGCCGGGCCCGGCCTGTTCCCCTCGGTCCGGCGCAGGACGAACCGGCGCAGCTTGCCGGTGGGGGTGCGCGGCAGTTCGGGGACGAAGACCACGGACCGGGGCACCTTGTAGCGGGCCACCCGGCCGGTCAGCCGTCCGAGGAGTTCCTCCGTGCCGGGCGGCCGGACCGATCCGTCCTCACGGGGGACGACGAAGGCCCGCAGCCTGGTCGCCCCGCGCTCGTCGGGGCACGCGGCCACCGCCGCCTCCAGGACTCCGGGGTGCTCCTGCAGTATCCGCTCGATCTCGTGCGGGGCCACGGTGATGCCGCCCACCATCTCGAGATCGTCGGCACGCCCGCGGTGGACGTAGCTCCCGTCGGGCTCGCGGACCGCCAGGTCCCCCGTGTCCAGCCAGCCGTCCACGACCGTCTGCGCGGTCTGCCGCGGTTTGTTCAGGTAACCGGCCATCAGGGTCGGCCCCGCCACCCACAACCGCCCCTCGGCCCCCTCGGGGACATCGCGCCCGTCCTTGTCGGTCAGGCGCAGCCGGTAGCCGTCCACGGGACGCCCGAGGGTGCCGACGCGGCAGGCCTCGACGGTGTTGGCGCAGAAGGCGTGCCCGGCCTCCGTCGAGCCGATCTGCTCCAGGACCGGGGCCCCCAGGAGCCCGCTCGCGCTTTCGGCCAGGGACGGGTTCAGCGACTCGCCGGCGGACACCGCGGCACGGACCGTCCGCAGGGACGCGGGGTCGCCCTCCGCGACCAGCTGGGCGTAGGAGGTGGGCACGCCGTACAGCAGCGTGACACCGTGGCGGGAACACGCCTCGCAGACATCGGCGGGGGTGGGTCGCCGGGGCAGGAGCACGGCGCTTCCGCCGGAGAAGAGCGGGAAGACGAAGGCGTTGCCGAAACCGTAGGCGAAGAAGAGCCGGGAGATCGACAGGGTGACGTCCCGCTCCCCGGCCCGCAGCGCCCTCCATCCGGTGGAGCGGTGGTAGTGGAAGGGGTCCCGGTGCCGGTGCACCGCCCCCTTGGGCTCGCCGGTCGTTCCCGAGGTGTACTGCACGTACAGGGGGGCGTCCGCCGGAAGGCGCGCGGGTTCCGTGCGGGGCGCCCGCGCCGCCTCGCGCAGCAGTTCCTCCCCGGTGAGGGCGGGGGCGGGGAAGCGGTCCGCGATCCCCTCGGGGCAGAGGACGAGGGCGGGGTCGCTGTCGGCGGCCAGCCCGGCGTGCTCACCGGGGGCGAGGTCGGGGTTGACGAGCACGGCGACGGCTCCCAGCCGGGCGGCCCCCAGGAAGGCGACGATCCATGCGGAGCCGTCGTGCAGGGCGATCAGGACGCGGTCGCCGCGCCGCACCGAGTGGTGCGCCAGCACGGTCGCGGCGCGGGCGGCGGTGTCGTGGATCTCGCCGTGCGTCCAGGTCCGCCCGGGCTCGTGGAAGGCCGGGCGGAGCTGCCAGCCCCGGCGTTCGGCGAGGTCGGCGAGTTCGGCGGCGAGATTCACAGCGGCCCTCCGGAGGACGGGCGGAGGGCTCCGGGCGTCCCGGTGACCCGCTCCCCGCCACCGCCCGGCCCCCACCGCGCCGGCGGGGAACCGAGGATCCGCGGGGCGTACCAGAACTGCGTCATGGCGAATCACCGATTCCTGCGTGATCGAAAATTGAAAATGCACGGAACCCGACAAGGACAACGGAACGGAAATTAGACATCCGGCCGCCCGCGGTCAAGTGCGCTTTCCGACTGCCCGACCGGCTACCGGTCGGCGCGAAGAAAATAGTCACACACCGCATCCAGTTGGAGACCCTCGGAATAAGAGCAGATGGGAGGGGGTGCAATAACCACCCGTGTACCCGTTCGGGTACCCCCGGACTACCCTTTCGGGTGCCTTCCCAGGGGACTTTCGCACCGTATTGAAAGAGTCTTCTCTCCGTGCCAACGTAAACCGCATGCCGGACGGACTCCCCCTTGAAAAAGACGCGACGGAAACCCTGCACGGCAGCCGGCCCGACGTCCTGGAACTGGAACGGGCCGAAAACGCGGTGCGGACCTGCACGGAAAGGGTCGGCGCCGTCTGCGCGCTGCGGACACACCACGGAGGCGGTCTCACGCTCCTGCTGGAGACAGGCCCCGGGCTCGAGGAACGCGACTGGGCGGCGTGCGCACGCGACGTGGTCAGGACCATGGTGGCCGAGTGCGGGCTGGCACCGGAGACCGTGGGTCTGGTCCGCGGAGGGGCACTCGCGGCGCCGGCCGGAGGGGGACCGGCGAACGCTTCCGCACGACGGCGGGAGGTGCTGCGTCGCTACCGGTCCGGTGAGCTCGAACTGCTCCACCGCCACGACGCGGCGGGCCCCGCCCGGCCCTCCGGCTCCTCCTCCGCCGGCACCGCCGATGCCGCCGGGCACCCCGCTCCCGCCGGGGCACCGGCCGCGCGGTCGGGCGGCCTGCCCGCACTGACCCTGGAGTCGATACGCGAGGACGTCGCGCGCTCTGTGGGCGTCGCGCCCTCCGCCATCGGCGACGAGGACGACCTCGTCTACCACGGGCTGGACTCCATCCGGCTCATGCAGCTCGTCAACCAGTGGCAGCTCGACGCCCTGTCGCTGAAGTTCGCCGACTTCGCCGAGCGTCCCGTTCTCGCAGCCTGGTGGAAGCTGGTCACCGATCGGCGCGAACGGCCGGCCGGTGAGGAGGCCGGCCGGCCGGCGGACGGGCCGGCGGTCGACGAAGGCGAGCCGGTCGCCCTGACGCCCGTGCAGCACGCGTACTGGATCGGACGCCGCGACGACCAGGTGCTCGGTGGCGTGGCATGCCACTTCTACGTGGAGTTCGACGGCGACCCTCGCGCCCCGGTGGACCCCGGGCTCCTGGAGGGGTCCGTACGGGAGCTGATGCGCCGTCACGCGATGCTGCGGGCCAGGTTCCTGGACGACGGGACCCAGCAGGTGCTGGAGGAACCCGCCTGGCCCGGTCTCACGGTGCACGACCTGCGCGGAGCCTGCGAGGCCGAGGTGGAGCGCCACCTGGCCGAGGAGCGGGAGCGCCTCGCACACCGCCGTCTGGACGTCGACGGCGGTGTGGTGTTCGACGTTCGGCTGTCGCTGCTGCCCGAGGACCGCCACCGCATGCACGTCAACGTGGACCTGCTGGTGGCGGACGTGCTCAGCATCCAGATCCTCTTCCGCGACCTGTCGCGCATCTACCGGGCGGGCGGGGACGCCGACCGGGCCGGGCTGCCGGAACTCGGCTACGGGTTCCCCACCTACCTCGCCCGGGTGGAGGAGCGGCGCAGCGCCGACCGGGAACGGGCCCGGGAGTACTGGCACGCCCGCCTCCCCGACCTGCCCGGCGGCCCCCAGCTCCCGATCTCCGTCGAGCCCTCGTCGATCGCGGCTCCGCGCTTCCGGCGGCGCGACCACCGGCTGGACACACGGGAGCGGGCCGTGCTGGAGGAGCTCGCGCGCCGACACGGGGTGACGGTCCCCGTACTGCTGGCGACGGCCTACGCCGAGGTCCTCGGCACCTGGAGCTCGGAACCGCGCTTCCTGCTGAACGTCCCGCTGTTCGACCGTTCCGTGCTGGATCCCCACGTCGAGCACCTCGTGGCGGACTTCACCAACCTCGTACCGCTGGAGGTGGACCTGGGCCCCGAGACCGGGTTCGGGCAGCGGGCACTGGAACTGCAGGCCCGCCTGCGATCCGACATGGCCCATTCCGAGTACACCGGGGTGGAGGTTCTCCGCGACCTGGCGCGGTCACGCACGGACGGAGCCCCTCCCCCCTCGGTGGTGTTCACCAGCGCCGTCGGCATGGGCGACCTGGTCGGCCAGGAGACGCAGGAGGCGTTCGGCCGACTCGGCTGGATGCTCTCGCAGACGCCGCAGGTGTGGCTGGACCACCAGGTGATCGAGCAGGACGGCGGTCTGCTGCTGGTGTGGGACGCGGTCGAGGAACTCTTCCCGCCCGGCGTCCTGGACGCCATGTTCACCGCCTACACCCGACTGCTCGACCACCTCGGCGACCACGACTGGAACACCCCCCTGCCCCCACTGCTCCCACCCGAGCAGCGCATCGTCCGCGCCGCCGCCAACGACACCACCGGCCCACTGCCCGACACCCTCCTGCACGACGGCTTCTTCACCCACGCCGCCCGCACCCCCCACCGCACCGCCCTGCTCACCCAGGACGACCACATCACCTACCACGACCTCGCCGACCAGGCCCTGCGCATCGCCGCAACCCTGCGGAACCGCGGAACCACCCCGGGCGAACCCGTCGGCGTCACCCTGCCCAAGGGACCGGACCAGATCGCCGCCGTCCTCGGCATCCTGGCCGCCGGAGCCGCCTACGTCCCCGTCGGCGTCGACCAGCCACCCGAACGCCGCAAACGGATGTACCAACGCGCCGGAGTACGAACCGTGCTGACGGACGAGCGCACGGACGAGCGGCCCGGAGAACCGGCGGCGGTGCCCCTGGCCGACTGCGCCGCGTCCGCCCCGCTGGACGCACCCCTGCCCGGCAGCCCCGACGGACTGGCCTATGTGATCTTCACGTCGGGGTCCACCGGCGAACCCAAGGGCGTGGCCGTCTCCCACCGCGCCGCCATGAACACCATCACCGACCTCAACGACCGCTGCCACATCACCGCCGACGACCGCGTCC